>JBEGNB010000089.1:0-17528 GCA_041182785.1 Bacteroidota bacterium | reverse complement strand
ACAGAAGCACAAGGGATTTCGCGATCTCGCGCTCATGGATTCGACCATCCGGCAGGAAATACGCTATGCCACAGCCAACAACTTCACAAAGGCGGTGATATACGATTGTCCGGCCTGCCTTTTGCGCCCTGAAGTGGCCGAAGCACTGGTGCAGGTCAACCAGTCGCTGCGCAAGCAGGGGCTGTACCTGAAAGTATTCGATTGTTACCGCCCCGGCCCCTATCAGCAGCGATTGTGGGACAAGGTGCCCAACCCCGACTATGTGACACCGCCTGCCAAAGGTTCCATGCACAGCCGTGGTGCCGCTGTGGACCTGACTATCGTGGACGCAACAGGCAAGGAGCTGAATATGGGCACCGAGTTCGACTTTTTCGGGGTGGAGGCACATACAGACAACCTGAACCTGCCTGCGGAAGTGCTGAAAAATCGGAAGACACTCCGGGACGCCATGGAGGCCGCCGGGTTTAAAGGAATACGCACAGAGTGGTGGCACTTTTCCTATCAGAAGAAACAGTTCCCGCTTTCCGATTATGTGTGGCCCTGCCAGTAATCTCTGCAAGCGTATTGAAATTTTCCGATAAACCTTTCGTTCTACTGCTTGTCTGACTCTCCGGTTCACCTCATTTCTTTCTCCGCACATGAAAATCCGTCTTTCCGTACTGCTTTCGTTCTCTTTTGCTGCCGTATTCGCGCAAACACCTGCTTCTGTAGTGGAAGTACACCGCATATTTCAGAACAAGTGTGTTTCCTGCCACGGCGGCAGCACTCCGGCGGCCGGACTGGACCTGCAGGGTACGGGTACTACCGAACTCAGCCGGGCTCAGAACATGGCCTCCCGGTTGGTGAATATCAATCCGGTGAATACCTATGCATTATCGGCGGGACAGAAGCGGGTATATCCGGGTCGGCCCGACCGCAGTTTTCTGTTTAAAAAGATCAATGCGGGTCTGGAGCCCACCATACCGGCGCTTGTTGCGCAGGAGGGTACGGTTATGCCCGGCAATGGAAGTATGCTGACCGATGCCGAGAAAGAGGTGGTCAGGCAGTGGATACTGTACGGAGCCAAAACACTGGGTACCCAGTTTGACAAATCGCTGGTGGACCAGTTTTACACTTCGGGCGGGGAGACGTCGTTCCCGCTGGGCGTACCGCCTGCGCCACCTGCCGGGGAGGGATTTCAGATTAAAATGGGTCCTTTTTTCCTGCCACCATCCGGGGAAGTGGAATATTTTCAGAAATATGAGCTCGGATTGCCAGCCAACGTGGAAGTGGACAGGATGGATTTTGAATTCTCTCCCTATTCACACCATTTTATTATCTACAACTTCACCGGCAGCGGGGCCAATGCTATTCCCGCCGGACTGCGCACCAATGCCAATCACAGTCAGATCAACCTCGTGGCGGCGGTACAGGAGTCATTCACCCTCGATCTGCCGCAGAACACGGCATTTTTCTGGGACAAAAACATCGTTCTTGATCTGAACACCCACTACATCAACTACTCTGCACTGAAACCGTTCAGGGCGGAGGCTTACGTCAATGTATATACCCAGGCGCCTGGTACGGCCGGACAGCAGATGTTTGCCTCATTGCTGGTCAACCCGAATATACCCATTCCCAATACAGGTGATCTGGTTACCCATACGAGGTCGGAGTATCAGACCGGAGCCGACAGTATCTATATATGGGGTCTGATGGGACATACACACAAATACGGGCAGGGCTATAAGGTATGGAAGAGATTGCCCAACGGCCAGAAAGGCGAGCTGGTGTACGATGCATCCTGTCCGGACGGAGAGCCGGGTTGCGTGGCACCCTGGTTTGACTACCGGCACATACCTATGCGTTACTGGGAGCCATTGATGCCCCTGAAATGGGGAAATGGCCTCGTTCACGAGGCGCAATGGGTGAACGACGGTCCTGCATCAGTCAATTTTGGTCCCACCTCTGACGACGAGATGATGGTACTCATTGCCTTTTACACGGAGGAGCCAGTCCAGTCGGTATCAGCGGTACATGAAGAAGATACTCACACAGACATCCGGCTTTCCCCGAATCCGGCGGGAGAGTTGTTGCGGGTGGAGATACCGGGTGGCCGCGACTGGCCCGATTTGCGTGTATTCGATCTGACGGGACGGGAGGTGCTCAGTCGCCACAGCCTGAGCGGGGGAGTGGCCCTGGTGGACGTATCGGCGCTTGTGCCAGGCGTCTATATCATTCAGGCGGGCGGTGTTGTCCGGAAAGTGGTAGTGGAGTAATCAGAAGTTATTATCCTTCCGACTGATATTTCACAACCTCTTCCACAAAGCGGCGGTGATTGGCCAGACGGGGAATCTTGCCCTGACTGCCCATTCGGCCGCGTGCGCGCATCCAGCGCATGAAAGTACCCTTTGGAACAGCCGTCATGCGGGGCTTGTCGAGCGCCAGACTTTTGAACCGCTTGGCTTCATAGTCGGAGTTGATACGCTGCAGAGCCAGATCCAGTTGATCGTTGAACCTTTCGATATCTTCAGGTTCCCTTTCAAATTCGATGATCCATTCGTGGCCACCGCGGTCGTTATCACCCTGAATATACACGGGAGCGGCGGTATATTCCGAAACGATGGCATTCAGTTGCCGGCAGGCCTGAGCGAGCGCCTTGTCGGCATCGCCCACCATGACCTCTTCACCGAAGGCATTGATGAACTGTTGCGTGCGGCCGGCAATCCGGAAGCAGAACGGGTATTTTCGGGTAAAGACTACCGTATCGCCGGGCAAGTATCGCCACAGTCCGTTGTTGGAGCTGATCATAACGGCGTATTGTTCGCCGGGTTCCACCTCGTGGAGCAGGAGCGTTTTCGGGTATTTTTCCTCCCAGTATTCCATGGGTACGAACTCATAGAAAACGCCGTTATCGGCCAGCAGGAGCATATCTGACTGGTCGAGGTTGCACTGGGCGCCGAAGTAACCCTCGGAGGCGTTGTAGATTTCCTGATAAACAAAATTGTCGTCAGGAATCAGATGCCGGAAAGTTTCGCGGTAGGGTTCGAAGCCCACACCTCCGTGCATATAGGCCTGCAGATTGGGCCATACTTCGATCAGGTTTGATTTTCCGGTTTTTTCCAGCACCATTCGGAACAGTACGATGAGCCAGGTTGGCACGCCACCGAACATGGCGATATCGTCTTGCCTGCTGACAATATCGGCTGTTTTTCGCAGTTTTTCCTCGAAATCGGACTGCAGTGCCACGTCGAAGTCGGGCGTATAGAACATACGGCCGATAGCGGGCATGTTACTTACCAGAATAGCGCTGACATCGCCCACGCGGGTGCGCGGGAATTCTGGCAGAGACTGGTGACTGCCCGGCACGATGAGATTTTTGTACCGGAAAACCTGCATATCCGGCTTGTTGTGATAGAGCAGCGCCATCGAGTCCCAGGCGCCGGCCACGTGGCAGTCGTACAGATTGCCCTGTGATACCGGGATAAACTTGCTTCGGTCGCTGGTGGTGCCGCTGCTTTTGGAGTACCAGTTAATTTCGCCGGGCCAGAGCACATCCTTTTCGCCGTGCATCATCCGGGAAATATCCTGCTTCAGGTCGTCGTAATGATGAACGGGCACCCTTTCCCGGAAGGTGTCGGTGCCGGAAATATCGTCGAAGCCGTATTTTTTCCCGAATTCAGTGGCTTTGGCGTCGTAAATCAGGCGTTTGAACCATTGTTCCTGGGCTTTTTCGGGGTGCAGCATATAGTCCTCGATCCTGTGCTTCATGCGCAGGCTGAGGTACTGTTTGACTGCTTCGTTGATAAGCCCTTTCATATTAAGCCGTGAAATTGCAGCGTTCCGTCTTTTCCGGTGGTGCAGAAGAGCTGGAACAGGTTACTGATCAGATGTCTGGTTCGGGCATCGTTCGCAAGGTACGACTTTACCGGAAATCAAAAATCCCTGAAAACATATACATCTCTTATTACCTTTGTATCGGGGCTTTTTGCTGTTATTTTGCGGGGCCTTCAAATGCAGGAAAGACAATTATGCCCATTGATATACTATTTCTGGTTGCGCTTGGTTACGGATTCTGGCAGGGGTTCAGGCAGGGAATTATCCACACCGTATTCAATGTGGCTGCTTATGTGTTTGGCATTACGATAGCGTTCAAGATGACGCCCTCGATGACCAGCATACTGCAGTCTATTTTCCACTCAGACAATCCCTCGATGTTTCTGGGTGCGTTCATTGTGAATTTGCTGCTGGTGGTACTCCTGATGCGGGTCATGGCTGCCGGTATGGTGAGAGTGCTGAGTTTTCTCCACATCGGTATTGTGAACAAAGCGCTGGGCGCCTGTATGATGGGCGGATTCTATGTGCTGGTGTGCAGTATTCTGGTTTGGTTCATGGTCAGATCCCGCCTGCTGAACGACGCCACCGTGGAGGCATCCAGAACCTACCCGATCATGGAGCCCATGCCGGAGAAGGCGTACAACTTTGTGATATGGCTGAAGCCGTTTGTGGCCGATGCCTGGAGTGCATCGCTGACCTGGATGGACAGAATGGAAAATTACAGCGAGACCAAAACAAAAGACCTTTCGCCCCCGCCCAAAATATACAAGCCCGAGGATGCCGGACCGATAGAACGGGATCCGGCACCTTCAGCTCCGACGGCGTATCCGCCGCCGGATGCGGACGGGATTGAGGAATAGGAATATATTTGAACCAAACATACAGACAAAATGAACGACAAGGAGTACATGGTTGAACGAGTTGACGATCAGATCAGCTGGCTGGAAGGCAAAGCCGCATCCTTCAAGAAGAAATTCATGCGTATCAGAACACTGGAGCTGGTCTGCTCGGCGCTGATACCTTTTCTGGTGGCCATGATTCCGGGAGCGGAAGGCGGCAATGGCTGGTTTTTTCTTTTCAAGTGGGTTACCGGGGGGCTGGGTGTAGTAATTACCATTCTGGCCGGCATTCAGACTCTGAATAAGTATCAGGAGTTGTGGAGCCAGTACCGGGCGGTAGCCGAGTCGCTGAAAAGCGAAAAACTGATGTATTTGACCCGGGCGGGCCATTACAGCAGTGCTACCGATGCGTTTCAGTTATTTGTAATTAATGTGGAGTCTATTCTTGCGCGTGAGAGTGAGAAATGGCAGCGTCACATTGAAAAAATAGCACCCGTTGCCAAGTCCGGGACGGTTTGAACCAGCCAATAATCATGTTAAAATTCAAAGTACACGATACGCCTGAACTGCCCTTCAAAAGAGCGGTCAAGAAGCCTATTCCTATCAACTGCGTGCAGATGCAGGAAGAGTTTGAAGTGGAAACACTGGAGGGAACCCTGCGCGGGCGCGCGGGCGACTACCTGATGATGGGTGTTAACGGAGAGCTATACCCGTGTGCAAAGGAGATATTCGAAAAAACCTATGACTGGGTGGAGTGACTCTGATCTCCCGTCCGAATATAATTATCCCTTACCTTTGTGCCCCTGACTGAATTATTCCATTTATGAAGCAACTGATTGAGTGTGTGCCCAATTTCTCTGAAGGGCGCGATATGGCTGTTATTAAGCAGATCACCGATGTCATCGAGTCTGTGGAAGGTGTGAAACTGCTGGACGTGGACCCTGGCAAAGCGACCAACCGGACAGTAGTGACTTTCGTTGGCGAGCCCGGACCGGTGACCGAAGCGGCTTTCCTGGCTATCAAAAAAGCCTGCGAGGTGATAGATATGAGTCGCCATCAGGGTGAACACCCGCGCATGGGCGCCACGGATGTATGCCCGCTCATTCCAATTGCCAATATTTCCATGGAGGAAACGGCCGCGTGGGCGCGCCGGCTCGGTGAAAGGGTCGGAGATGAGCTCGCTTTGCCTGTTTATCTGTATGAATCGGCAGCCAGCAGGCCGGAAAGAAAAAATCTGGCCGATATCAGGGCCGGAGAATACGAGGCACTTCCGGAAAAAATGAACAAGCCGGAGTGGAAGCCCGACTACGGTCCGGCGGTTTTCAACGCCAAAAGCGGGGCCACGGTGATTGGGGCCCGCGATTTTCTGCTCGCCTATAATATCAACCTGAATACCACGTCGGTGCGCCGTGCCAACTCGGTGGCTTTCGATGTGCGGGAAAAGGGCAGGGTAGTGAACGACCCCGTTACCGGCAAGCCGCTGAAAGACGAAAACGGGGAGCCCCTGCGTCAGCCGGGCTGGCTGAAGGGCGTGAAGGCCATCGGCTGGTATATTGAAGAGTATGGCATCGCCCAGGTGTCCATGAACATTACAGACATCAGCCAGGTACCCCTGCACGAGGCATTTGAGGCCTGTCACCGGAGTGCCGAGGCGCGCGGTATGCGCGTTACCGGCTCTGAGCTGGTCGGACTGGCGCCGCTGAAGGTATTTCTGGATGCCGGGCGCTATTTCCTGAAAAAACAGCGCCGCAGTGCGGGTGTCAGCGAGGCTGAGCTCATAAAAATAGCGGTAAAGTCCATGGGTCTGGACGAGCTGGCTCCTTTCGATCCGCAGCAGAAAATTATTGAGTACAACCTGGAGAAGGGGAGTCCGGCAGCGGCCGCGATGCTGGTTGCCAAGGATCTCCGTGCTTTTGCCGACGAGGCAGCCAGCGAGAGTCCGGCACCCGGCGGTGGTTCCGTGAGCGCGTACGTGGGCGCGCTCGGAGCTTCACTGGCCACCATGGTAGCCAACCTGAGTAGTCACAAGCGCGGTTGGGACGATCGCTGGGAGGTATTCTCCGACGCCGCCGAACACGGACAAAAACTGAAAGACGCCCTTCTGCGCGCGGTGGATGAAGATACCAATGCGTTCAATCTGATTATGACGGCATTCGGGATGCCCAAGGGTACACCCGAGGAAAAAGCGGCGAGAAAAACAGCCATACAGTCGGCAACCAAAACAGCCATTGAGGTACCATACAAGGTAATGCAACTGGCGCTCGAGTCTTTCCCGCTGATCAGGCAGATGGTAGCGGAGGGCAATCCGAACTCGGTGACAGATGCGGGCGTGGGTGCTCTCTGTGCGCGCACCTGTGTTTACGGAGCCTACCTCAATGTGCTGGTAAATACAACGGGTCTGGAAGACCGCGAATATGCTGCAAAAGTGACGGCAGAGAGCGAGATGATCCTGAAAAAAGCACTCGAGATGGAAGCAGAAATTGTTGAAATGGTGAAAAAAGCCATGAATATTTAGGCATACACGGAATGACGAACAGACAGACAATTATCCGACACATTCCGGCCGGGATACGGCTGGCGTTGCTCGTTACTGCGATGTCGTGGTCGGGATTGTCGTGCGTCAAGGACAACGGGGTGGCGCCGGGGTTCAATATGCTGTACCGGCAGGACTTTTTCATTCCCGTCGGAATCAGCGAGTTTCAGGTGCATCACTTCCAGTTACAGAATATCTCCACCCGTTACCTGCAGTATCTGGATGAACACAACAAGACGGATGCCGACATAACGGGGGTTATCACCAGCCGGGCTTCTATTACGGGTATTTACGGCGATTCGGACTTCAGCTTTGTGGATCAGGTTTCCATACGGGTGTATGACGAGGCAGATCCGAACGACTTTCTTGAAATAGCCTATCGGTACCCGGTGCCGCTTGACCCGGGAAACAATCTGCCGGTGATACCCTCCCTGGCAGATTCCAAACGGTTTTTCAGCAAGCCGCGGCTTTCGGTGGACGTGGTGTTGTGGCTGAGGAGGCCTCCTCTTTTCGAGAGCGAGGTACGGCTGGATCTGGAGATGAGGGCTACCTACTGACCGGATGACGATTTCGCTTCATCGAGTGCTTTCTGTGCGTTTTGGGCACTGAATGAATCGTCGCCATAGAGAGAGCTGTAAATGTAGAGCGCCATTTCCAGATTATGAATTTCTTCAGCTTTTACGCCAGCTTTCTTGAAAATCCGGGCTCTCTTCTCGAACTGCAACGCCGTGTCTCTGTGACGGAACCCGTTGTTTCTCACTGAAATCCGGAATGCCTTTTCCGTCATTCGAAGCGCCCTTTTGAGGTCTCCGATCATATTCAACGCCAGTCCGAGCGTGTCGTAGTAGATATAAAGTTCCTTTTGCCTGGCTTTCCTGTAGCGGCTTCGTGCGATGCGCAGTGCACATTCGATGTATGGTATGGCCAGTTCGGCGCCTTTTCTTGACAGGAGGATGAAGCGGCCCAGTTCCAGGAAAACCAAACTGTTTTCGGAGTGATACCTGCCGTTCAGCACCTCCAGAATCCGCGCTTTTTTCTTCATGTAGTAAAGCGTTGGCTCAAAGGCGAAGACCGATCTGCTCTGATTTATCAGGTTGTCGTAGCAGAGAACCGTGTCCTGATGAAATACACCGCGGAGAGCGATACAGGCTTTCAGTGCCCTGTCGTGCACCATGATTGACTCCCGTTTTTCACCCATTTTGTACAGGATATCTGCATATACCACATTCAGTTTAAGCAGGTCGGGGTGACCGGGTGGCAGATTGGCTTCAAAGAGATCAACCGCCTTTTTGACGATTGCATATGCCGGGAGATTGTTTTCGATTCTCTGATATGTATAAAAGAGTATTGTAAGCGCCTCCACCAGTTTTGGGTAGTTCTTTTTTCGCTGGTAATAGTCGGCTACCTGATGGCATAACGAGAGGCAGTGTTCGACATCTTCCGATGGCATACCGGCGAGATACATATACTTTTCCGCGAGCGGGCCGCAGATATGACCATAGCGTTCTTCGTCATAACTGATGGCTTCCCTGATCATGCGGATGCCGGTTTCCGGTTCCTGGTTGCTGTGGTACAGGAGTCCGGCAAATGCATAACAATTCATAGTGGCCGGGTGTCGCGGTCCCAGCCAGGTTTCGTATATTTCAAGAGCGATCAAGGCTGTTTCCAGCGCTTTCCGCCGGTTGAATTCTGCGTACAGTGCTTTGGCCTTGGCGAGGAGGTCGTCGGCAATGAGCATGGGTGTGCCTTGCGGAGTATATTTCATAGCGGCTGAGTGGTAGTACGTGTAGCTAAGACATCAATAAACGCCGGGAGGGTTGGAGAAAGTTCCGGGGAAGTTGGTGGTTTTTGTACTTTGCGGACGAAATCAGTCAACCAAAAGTCCCCTTGCGGGCTATGCGTTATGAACGTACGAAAAATGACTTTGGTGACAGGGCTCAGTGCCTTCGGAGTCCTGCTTGTGCTCGCCCTGGTGTATTACCTGGAGCGGATTGCCCATATAGACATGGTATTTCAGACCTTTCTGATACTGAAGAGCGGGTCGCCAGAGATACAAAGCGGGCGTTTTGGAGCAGTTGCCACGCAGTTCTGGCCCTGGATTGCCGGACTTGCCGGACTACCATTGCGCTGGGTAATGCTGTTGTATTCGGCCGGGCATGTCATCTGGCCGGCTCTTTTATTTGGCTGGGCGCTGTGGTTGCGTCAGTGGAAGTGGGGGCTGGTACTGTTGCTGGCTGTTACCGGGATGGCTACCCAGACATTTTACTGGCTGTCGGAGATGCCCCAGGGACTGGTTTTTTTGATAGCCCTGCTGGCATGGATGTCGGGAGTAACCACCTTGAAATCGGTGCGCTGGTATCAGTGGGCTTTATGGGTGGCAGGTGCAGTTACAGCGTTTTATTTCCATCCGCTGGTATTGTATGCAGCTGTTTTTGCCTGTCTTTTCATGATTATTTCACCTGAAAACCGCGACGGGAACTGGTACAGCAGGCGCTTCCCGGTATATCTGGCCCTCCTGGCTATGCTGGCGACGACGGCGGTAGTGAAGTACAAGATACTCAAACTGGACTGGTACGATGCGGCGGCGATGAAGCGTACGGCTGCATTTGGTCAGTTGTGGCCACACTGGATTGACATACAGAGTAACCGGGATTTGATGAGTTATCTGTTGAGTGATTACTGGTTTGTGCCGGTGGCATTGCTGGTATCGGTGGCGTACTATTTTGTAAAAAAGAGCTGGCTGAAGGCTGTACTGACCGCTGTGTATCCTGTTGCGTTTGTATTCGCGGTGAATGTGCCCTATCACGAAAGTACCCACCAGTTTTATATGGAAAACCTGTGGTTACCACTGGGATTATTTGCCGCCATGCCGCTGATAATCGATGTGCTTCCGGACTGGCAGGGAGAGAAAAAGACCGTCCTGATTACAGCTTTAGTGGTATTGGCGGGCATTATCAGAATAGCTGCTGCCCATGGTGACTGGACGGCCCGGCTGAACTGGGAGCGGGATTTTTTGGCCAGGACGGCGGGTGACAGAGGTCGGCTGATTCTGACAGAGAAGCAGATACCTGTGGATACGTTCAAACTGTCGTGGGCGATGACGTACGAATTTCTGTTTCTCTCTGCGCTCGAATCGCCCGACAGCGCGCGTGTGATACTCGTGACGGGGGAGCCACAGCGGTACGATGCCCTGCGCTGTGAGCCGCGTCTGTTTCTGGGGCCGTTTAAAAATTACCCTTACGACGCGATTCCTGAAAGTTATTTTGTGTTAAAAGATACGACATGTTATACAGAATGGCGAAAACCGGAAAACTATTGACTATCTTTGACGTTTGTCAGGATTCTCCTTTTCAGGAGGTATAAAAGTGTTATGCAGCGATTTTTCAGTTATGTACTGATTGTTTTGATGTCACTCAGTGTAGTGATACCGGCTGCTATTCCTTTTTGCGAGACATGTAGCAACCAGCTCGCCGGTGCGGTTATGGAAGATTTGATGGAAGAGGATCTTGCGGAAATAGAGAAAGAGACTTATACATACAGCCCTCTGATATTTATTGGGCAGGGGAGTGAGCTGGTACTGCCTGCTGCGTCCGGCTTTCCGTGCGGTCCCCATCCAGCTTCCCAGTTCCTTCCCGGTCTGGTGGATGTACCTCCGGAGCTTTCCTGATTCTCCGGACCAGCGCGGGTACTGCACACCTGCCATCTTATTTTCATCCTTTTTGCACGAAGACATACACTTCCGGATCATTCCAGGGGTATAGTCGCAGTGTTATTCCACCAAAGTACACTCAAATATGCGATCTTACACATCCTATCTCCGGTCCGACATACAGTCGGGGCTGGTAGTCTTTTTGGTTGCCCTGCCTTTGTGCCTGGGTATTGCCCTGGCCAGCGGCGCTCCGCTTTTTGCGGGTATTATTTCCGGCGTTATCGGCGGTATAGTAGTAGGCGTTCTGAGCAATTCACAGCTCAGCGTAACTGGGCCTGCAGCTGGTCTGACGGCCATTGTGCTGGCAGCCATCAGTAGTCTGGGTTCATACCAGTATTTCCTCGCGGCAGTTGTGCTGGCAGGAGCAATCCAGATTTTACTGGGTATTGCGCGGGCGGGTACCATTTCCAATTATTTCCCTTCAAATGTTATTGAAGGTATGCTTACTGCGATTGGCGTCATTATCATCATGAAGCAGTTGCCGCATGCCATTGGCTATGATGTTGATAACGAGGGTGATTTCTTCTTCATAGAAAAGGGAGAGGGGCATAATACCTTTTCCTCCATTATAGATGCAGTAAACTATTCGCATCCGGGAGCCATCCTGGTCACCGTGGTGTCGCTGCTCATTCTGACAGCATTCAACAAAATTGCCTTTCTGAAAAATCTGAAGGTAATTCCGGGTGCTCTGATTGCCGTGTTGGCAGGGATCACCATCAATGAGATATTCAAGACAACGGGCAGCGGGATGGTTATACAGCAAGATCACCTGGTCAATCTGCCGGTTCCCGACTCCATGGAGGCGTTCAGGAGCCAGTTTACTTTCCCCGATCTCGGTGCCATGATGAGGCCGGATGTCTGGATCGTTGCTGTTACCATAGCCGTTGTAGCCAGCATCGAAACACTGTTGTGCGTGGAGGCGTCCGACAAACTGGATCCGCTGAAGCGATACACCAATACCAATACAGAATTATTTGCACAGGGGACAGGCAATATGCTTAGCGGACTGATAGGGGGCTTGCCCATGACATCAGTTATTGTGCGTACTTCGGCAAATATCAATTCGGGGGGGCGAACCAAGATTGCCACCATTGCACATGGTATCTTTCTGCTGATTGCGGTATTGACTATCCCCACATTGCTGAACAAGATACCACTGGCCAGTCTGGCCGCTGTATTGCTGATGATCGGCTTCAAACTGGCCAGTCCGAAGGTGTTCAGACACATGTGGGAAAACGGTCGTTACCAGTTTGTTCCGTTTATAGTAACGGTAGTAGCTGTTGTGTTTACCGACCTGTTGAAGGGCGTAGCCATCGGCCTGGTAGTGAGTGTATTTTATATACTCAGAGCCAATCTGAAGCTGGCCTATTTCTTCAGGAAAGAGGAATATCAGGATGGTGAAACCATAACAATCAAACTGGCTCAGGAGGTTTCATTTTTGAACAAGGCTGCGATTAAACAGACACTCAGCCAGCTGCCTGAGCGCTGCAGGGTTGAAATAGATGCGTCGGATACGTTCTATATTGATTACGACGTACAACAGCTGATCAAAGACTTCCTCCATACGGGTTCTGTTGAAAAGAACATCCGCGTTCACCTGACAGGCTTCAAGGAGGCTTACAGTGTGCATTCAGTACCCTCGCATGTGTCTGTTCAGTAATCGTCTATTAACACCTGAATGATGGAAAAGACGCTGGCGCGCTCCCGGGCTAACGCAGGGAATGCGCATTTCGACGAAGAACATGCGCTGCACGAGTTGTCGCACTACCTGCCCTCGCAGGGTGCGCTCAAGGATTTTATACATCACAATTCACTGCATGCGTATCAGCACCTGAAATTTTATGATGCCATCTTCAGGGCATCGGATATTTTCGGGTATCAGGTAACACTTCAGCTCAGCGATTACCGCAGGCTGTATGCAAACGGAAGAATCAGGGAAGAAATCATTGACAGGGTATTAAGGGAACGAAAAGGTGCAGGGGAGACTGATTTGTGGAAGCAGAAAATGTTGAGTGTAGGCTATGATGCCTGTCGCCAGCCCCGCATTGGCAGCGTCCGTTCTGGCTGGAAATCGGAATTTGGGCTGGATATGGACTACATGGTACATCCCTTCATGTTCCGTCTGCTGAGCAGTTACCTGGACCAGGGAATTGCCATTTCCCGGTTTCCCACCGATGGGCAGGGGTTTCTGACGACCCTGAGAAATATGGAGTGCAACGGGTTTGTCAGTTTTTTCCGTACAGAACGGGCCCGAAAGCTGTTTTTATCGGGGGAAGAATCTATCAGTGCCCTGCTTGAGCAGGTTGTGGGTGACGAGGCCCTGTTCGAGCAGTATCTGTTTGATCAGCAGTTCAGTCACCACGGCTGGTCAGGTTTTGTGTCCGTAGCAGAAAACACACCGGGTACGCTGCTTGATCCGAAGAAAATATCTCTCCGGGAGTTGATTATATTTGAGTTGATTCTGGAGCTGGATGCGCTGGAATTTCACTTCGGCGCCGGCTGGCAACCGCTGGGAAGCAGGGTATCCGTGCCTCCTTTCGGCCTTTTTGCCGATTCCGTGCGCAGTGAGTTGCAGGAGGTGCTCAGTTTATGGCAGGATACTTTTGAGTGGAGTTACTACGATAGTGTGCTGGCAGGTATTTCGCAGGCGCGCATACCCGAAAGAGCCCCGGAGAAGCCATTTCAGGCGCTGTTCTGCATAGATGAGCGCGAATGTTCGCTCCGGAGATACGTGGAACAGGTGGTGCCCGGCAGTGAGACGCTGGGTGCGCCAGGATTTTTCGGTGTGGAGTTCTACTTCCAGCCGGAGGGCGGGCAGTTTTATGAAAAACTTTGTCCGGCGCCGGTTACACCTGTCTATCTGATCAAAGAGACGGGCGCAAAATCCAGTCATCAAACCGATTTATTGTATCACAAACGGTCGCACACTGTGTTGGGTGGCGCCTTGTCGGCCCTGACGCTTGGCTATTATGCGGTGTTACGCACCTGTCAGAACCTGTTCATGCCCCGCATGAGTCCGGCGATATCCGATGCATATTCCCACATGGATTTCCACAGTACACTTGGTATTGAAAACCGGCATCCCGACGACAGGGAGAACGGTCTTCAGATCGGATTTACCGTGGAAGAGATGGCTGCAAGGGTAGAGGGGCTGCTGAGGAGCGTCGGTGCCGTACGCGATTTTGCACCGGTGTTTTACATCATTGCGCACGGTTCGAGCAGTGCCAACAATCCGCATCACGGAGCGCACGATTGCGGAGCCTGTAGCGGCAGGCCGGGTGCGGTGAATGCACGGGTATTTGCCTTCATGGCCAATCACGCCGGGGTACGCGCCATTTTAAGGGGCCGCGGACTTGAAATACCCGATACTACGCAGTTCGTGGGCGCCATGCACGATACAGCTGCCGATGTAATCAGGTACTATGACGAACAAGTGCTCAGTCAGGAGAACAGAACCCGGCATAAGGCATACAGGCAGTCTTTTGAAACCGCACTGGATCTGAATGCGCGGGAGCGATCGCGCAGATTCGCCTCCATAGATACCCGGCAGTCGCTGGAAAAAGTACGCAGGGCAATTCTGGAGCGTTCGGTATCGCTATTTGAGCCCCGGCCCGAGTTGGGGCACGGTACGAACAGCCTGTGTATTGTGGGTCGTCGCGACATGACCAGATCGCTATTCCTGGATCGCCGTGCCTTTCTGAACTCTTACGATTACCGCACTGATCCGGAGGGTATCCTGCTCAGGGGAATCATGCGGCCGCTGGGTCCGGTATGCGGGGGCATTAACCTCGAATACTATTTCTCCAGAGTGGATAATTATAAGTTCGGGGCGGGTACCAAGCTGCCCCACAATGTAGTGGGATTATTTGCCGTAGCGAACAGTAGCGACGGGGATCTGCGTCCGGGCTTGCCCCTTCAGATGATAGAAGTGCACGACCCGGTCAGGCTGCTGCTTGTTGTAGAGCAGCGGCCCGATATTGTGTTGCGTACCGTTCAGAGCGAAACATCCATGTACGAGTGGTTTATTAACGAGTGGGTTCATCTGATTGCTGTAGATCCCGACAGCCGGGAGATATACAGGTTCCGGTATGGCGCATTTGAGCGTTATCAGCCGGTTTCGGCAGTTCAGCAGACAGAAAATCTTGCTGCCGTTATAGAAAATGCGAGGGAAATGGAAACCAGCCATATTACAGATGCCACCAGAGAGAACCTGCCTGTTTACACATTAAATCAGTGACCGGATGAGCAACCTTTTACCCTTGCTGGCAGGATTACCCCTGCTCATATTTTTCATCAGTTTGTTTGTTCCGCCCAAACAGGAGAGGGCGCTAACGGGAATCGTTACAGGCGGGCTCGGTATAAATCTCCTTCTCACCCTGCTGATGTGTTTTTATGCCGATTGGCAGTTTCTGGATCAGAAATTGTTGGTTCTATATCATACGGAGCACTTTGAGTTTAGTATCAGGGTACTGTTCGACAAGTTCTCTGCTGTTTTTACCATGCTTGGTGCAATCATTATACTGTTGGTCTCTGTGTTCAGCCGGTATTATATGCACCGTGATCCGGGGTTCAGGCGTTTCTTTTCCATGCTGCTGCTGTTCTATTCGGCCTACAACCTGCTGATAATCTCCGGCAATTTTGAAACCCTGTTTATCGGGTGGGAGATACTGGGAATCACCTCGTTTCTGCTGATTGCCTTTTACCGTGACCGGTACCTGCCTGTTAGAAATGCACTTAAAGTGCTTTCATACTACCGGCTTGGCGATATTTGTCTGATACTTGCCATGTGGATGAGTCATCATCTATGGCATCGGAATATCTCGTTTTCGGAACTCGGGAATGCAGGAGAACTGAGCAACTTGTTCAGTCAGCATTACGCCGGAGCCATGTTTGTGGCTGTGATGATACTGATATCGGCGGCTGTCAAGTCGGCGCAGTTCCCGTTTTCCACGTGGCTGCCGAGAGCGATGGAAGGACCGACGAGTTCAAGTGCCATCTTTTACGGCTCGCTGGCCTCGCATCTTGGGGTGTTTCTGTTATTGCGAACATATGATTACTGGAGCCATGAAATACTGATAAAAGCCGGAGTCTTTGTCACCGGGCTGGTTACAGTGATTGTGGCCGGCGGCACCGGTCGGGTACAGTCAACAGTGAAGACGCAAATTGCCTATTCGTCTATTGCACAGATCGGATTGATTTTCATGGAGATATCGCAGGGGTGGTACACGCTGGCACTCGTTCATACCTGTGGCAACGCTTTCTTGCGTACCTGGCAGTTGCTCGTCTCCCCGTCGGTACTGAACTACCTCATACACGACATGTTTTTCCACTTCAAGCCGGGCCCCCGGCTTCGGACAGCCACGCTGACCGACAGGCTGCGCAATGCCCTGTACATACTGAATCTCAGGGAATGGAACCTTGACAGGCTGCATTACCGGTTTTTGTGGGCTCCGTTCAAGGCAGTCGGTCACCGGCTGAATTTTCTGCGAGGCCGTACAGGATTTCTGCTGAGCGGTCTTTGTTTGCTGGCCGGTATATGGTTGTTGCAAAGCAAGACAGCATTGCCGGAGGTGGTACTTCGATTATCTGTGTTATTCTATGCCTTGTCGGGAGCACTGATGGTACTATATGCCCTCGCAGAGCGGGAGTCGCCGGTGAGTGTATGGATTCATGCGGTAGCGAGCCAGTTGTTCATCACCCTGTCTGTCATGCTGAACAGCGAGGTGCCAGCCAGTCAGCTGATATGGTACCTGAGTGGTTCGGGGGTAGCTTCTGTGGCTGGATATTTCGCATTGCGCTGGCTGATTGTACGCGAGAGTGACGTGCATTTACAGCGATTTCACGGGCATGCATACGAGTACCCGCGTGTGGCTGCCGTATTTCTGGTATGCTGTCTGGGTGTATCCGGATTTCCTGTTTCTCCCACATTCGTGGGAATAGACCTGATGTTTACGCACGTTGACAGTGGCCAGATCGTGTTGTTGCTATTGCTGGCGGTAAACTTTCTATTTCTGGAACTGTGCCTGCTCCGGATGTACGTCCGGTTGTTTCTGGGGCCCCACCAAAAGGAATATCACGAGGTGGCGTTCAGGGCATCCTGATATTGATACAAAAAATCGGAAACCTGAATTTTATCCGTATTTCCGATTTTTTTTTGAACATTGCCCTGAAATTAACGAAAAATTCTCTTTCCCACATCTATGAACGCTGTTATCCGACTGCTTTTTGTTCTCTGTCTGCTGGCAACTGTTTCCCTCCACAGCCAGTCGCGCCTATCATTTGACGGCTATAACGACTATGTAGAAATTTCCGGAGGGGTTGATTTCGCGCCGCCCTGGACATTCGAGTGTCAGGTGCAGCGCAGCGGCGTTCAGCCCTACTCTCACCTGATGACGGGTACCGATGGCACCTCCGGCATAAGGTTAGAGCAGTACATCAACAGCGGAAAGGTGGGTATCACCAAGGGTGGAGTAGCCGACTGGCAGTATAATTACTCCGCACCTGTGGGTGCCTGGCAGCATCTGGCGGTAGTGAATAATGGAACCACCATGACGCTGTACATCAACGGCGTGCAGAAAGGGGTTATTAATGGCTCCATCAACATGCCCATGGGCAAAATTGGCGTAGATCT
>JBEGNB010000088.1:0-8661 GCA_041182785.1 Bacteroidota bacterium | reverse complement strand
CATTTTGCGGACCGAGAGTTCCAGACCTGCACCCAGCTGGTCGCGGGAGAAGGCGTTGGAAGTGAAGTTGGCTACAGCCGTAAGTCTGTTGGTTTTACCCAGCAGCCAGTCATAGGAAGCTCCGATGTTGAGCTGCGAGGGTAGTTCGAATGCAGCAGAACGCTCGTAGTAGGTATTGTTGTACACAAATGTTGATCCCGGATTCGGGCGGCCTTTCGACAGACCCTCACCAGTGAATCGCATTTTACTACCCACGTTGCGCAGAGAAATACCGAATTTGAAATTGTCATTCGGGCCGGTTACGTACTGTACACCACCATCGAGAGCGAACGCGCGCGCGCCTGCGTTGGAGATTGACTCGTTAACTACTTTAAAGGTAATACCCACAGACACCTTGTTGGCAAAAAGATGTGAGTAGGAAAGTCCCATGTTGAAGTAGGACGGGCTGAATGTTGCACCCGAGCCCTCCGGTACATCCTCAGTTGTTATCGGGATATCACCAAGATCGAGAGCCACCAGATTTACTCCGAATGCACCACCCTTCCCGATTTTACGGGCAAGACCAAACGCATTGATATTGATATCAGCGATATAGCGGGTGTGAGCACCCTGTATCTGGGTATTACTGATTCTCGACAGACCGGCCACATTCAGGTACATGGCTTCTACCCCGGAAGTACCGGCAGTATTGGCCTCATGTAAACCCGCGCTGCGAGCCCAGGGGTTGATGAGCAGCTGGTTAGCGCCCGCCTCACCCTGACGATCCGGGTTACCCGCGAATGTCACCGCGGATACCAGCAGAAAAAACAGGATTGGGTATATTTTATTCATTTTGATGCAATTGAATGATTGAATGGTTTAGTGTTGTTGCCTCTTGTCCGGAGCAGCAGGATGGAAAATTTCACCTGCAGACTCCGGACAAAAGCGGCAACATCGTCAGAGTCCCGACGGGTCGAATTGTCGGGCTATACCGAACCACTTGATAGTTCGTTCGCCCATTCCCGGCGCATTGATGTGTATCAGATACACACCACTTGCCACAGGAATACCTTTACTGTTCTTCAGATCCCACTCAATGGCAGGTGTTATCTGATTGTAAGGCTCGTACTGTTCGTCGCGAGTATATTGACGGATGAATTTTCCATCCAGCGAATAGATCGTGACAGTAGCCTTACCGGGCAGGTTGGTGATCTTCACAGTTTGCGTAAACTGCGAAGTTTCGTACTGAGAGTAACCGTAGTAAGGATTTGGTACAGCCTTCACAGAATCGAGGGCATTTTCAACCTGAACCGCGCTGAGATCTGTACGGCCGCGACCGTCAATCTTGAAGCGATAGAGCGGGTGCCCCGTTTTCTTGTTGGAATCGTTGTCGTTGAACCAGGTTTGATACTGGTTGTCCACGCGAAGCTTGACAACTGCATCATTTCCACCGGGGATGAGTCCGTCCTTGTACGAAGTCATCGGGAAAAGTTCATTTCCGAAGATCATACCCGTCCAGGCGATCTGCTTGACACGGGAGAGCTTTGCAGTCTGGCTCGTTTGCAGTTCCGGAGAGAAGCCCCAGCGCAGGAATGCACACTCGTCATAGGAAGTGTTGGTTACATACACCCAGTGCTGACCACCGAGCAGCCAGTCGTAGTACTGTGGCGGGCTGGTTGGACCGGGAGTAAATCCTTCACGGAAGAATGATCCTGTCGGGTTCCACATCATGTCGCGGCCTGTGTAGGTCGGGTCAACGTTGGCGGAGTAGCAGGAGTTCTCAGCGAAGAAGATATTGAGGCGGCGACCGGTTTCCACGTCAATAGCGTAGCCGGGGAACCATCCCATACCGTAGAGTGGCTGACCAGCCTTCGGGTTATTTTGACCGTTGGGGAGTTTGTCAGGCTCTACTGCTCCGTCCGGATCCGGACGTCCATCACCATCGTTGTCATCTTTTCCGACGGAAGGAGCGTAACGAACATCAAACATCACGCGGGTTTTACCCGGAGGTGCAGGGCTTTCAGTAACCAGTTCTGGCAGCTTCGGATACTCGGAAGGTGACGAGCTGGTGTAAGGGTATCCGGCAGCTTCCACAATCACACAGCGGCTCCACTTGGATTTGTCGCTGGTGAGAACGATATCTACGTTTGGAAGTGCATTGAGTGCTTTTGTACGGGCAGCAGCGTTACCAATAGCACTGCCGTTGAACGAGTTTTTATCCGTCCAGGCAGGCGTGAAGTAATATTCGGGGTATTGGCTGCGCCAGTCGCAGAGTACATACGGTACAAAGAAACCGTCGCCCATCGTGCTGAGACCCTGTTTCGGATCGAGGAGTTCGTCGGGCTGAAGTGGTGCTGTCTTTACGTAGTCGAAAATCTGGAACGTACCGCCGTCGGTCTGATCAGGGATACCCTGCATCCAGGGTTGATCCGGATTTTTGTAGTCAATTTCTGCACCCAGGGCTCCATTGGTTTCATCCACATTGGAACCTGGTTCGTTACTCTGTGCGAGTGCGATGGAGAATCCATATTCCAGGATGACCTGTTCGTTGAGTTTGGCGATTGTTTTTTCAGAGGCAATAACCTGTCCGTCGGGCAGCTTGCGCAGCTCCCAGCGTGCATTTGCACTGACGATATTGTCGGTCATATTCTCGTCAACGATAGCCAGTTCGTATTCGCCATCCTTCACTTCAAAAGGATTGAAGATGGTAACGCTCAGTGGCCCGCGGCCCGGTTTGTAGGTCAGCGTACTGTCATAACCACTCTGGAACATGCGTTCGCGTGTTTCGTCGTCAATATCCACGAAGTTGCCGCCCACACCTGCGCCTTCAACGCGTGTGATAACCACACCGTCGCCATAAGCAGAGTTGAGTGCTACGTCCACCACCGGACGCGGGATAACGGTTTTGATCTGTACATTAAGACGTCCTTCCAGGTATGGCCTTTGTTGTCCGGAGACAGGGCGTGTGAGCGGATCGAAAGTGCCGAAGTTATTGTAGGCGTAGGCCACCACAGCGTAGTAGTACTTCTTGTGGTTAATCAGGCCCTTGTTATTACCGGTTGCAAACCTGTCTTCCTTGATGGAGAAGGTATGGCGGATACCCAGATCCTGACCATCTGCCTTGATTTCGGGCATATAAAGCCTGTCATCCGGATCATTTGGGTTAGGAATTTCATCCCAGTTGTAGATCTTCTTGACACCGTTTTTGACATCCACCTGATATACAATACGGGCACGCTCGGGGTTATCGAAGTCGGCTGCTGACACGTTAGGGTCTTTCAGCTGAATGACTTTGTAACCTTCGAAGCGATATTTAATTGATTCGCGTACCGCAGGATCGGGGCTGTTTTTCAATTCATCCGGAGCAAGGAAATCTTCTTCCGAGTAGTTCTCGGCAGCGTTGTTATTTACTGTAGAGTCTGGATTGTTGGTCAGAACTACAATAATTTCCTTGTCCACTTCGATCCAGTCGGCGTCAGGGGCATTGGGTCCCTCGAGCAGGTCGAAACAGTTGTCGAACAGACCCTGAGCGAGTTTATCCGCACGGAAGAGGCCTTCCACATCGGGGCACGGATAATCAATATCCGGTACCCATGGCACACCGATAATCAGTTCGTTTACAGCACCTGGCAGAAGAGTGAACGGACCGGAGGCCTGCAGTGTACGGCGGTCGCCGAAAGCGAGGTTGGCAGTACACATACTCCAGCCTGTCGGGTCATTCGGCGGATCAGGGAATACATATTTTGTTTCATTACCCGCACCGTAACCAGAGCCCTGGTCGCCATAAACAGATCCATCCCTCCAGCGTCCGGTGAGGTAGTTGTAGAACTCACCTGGCTGACTTGGGTCGGTCGTGGCCGCTGGCCAGCTTCCTACGCCACCGTTATTATAGTAAACGAAGGAGGACATTGGCAGTTCGTTACCGGCAGAGTCGAGCGGACCACGGAAGTAGTCAACACCGAGAATAGGCACTTTGTCTCCGTACGTGGGTACACCTGCGCAGGTAGCGCCTGGCTGACCGTCGGTAGCATCCTGGTTGTAAACATACATCAGGTCTTTTGCCGTATCGCAGCCGATGTAGTCGTCGAGATAGCAACCAAGATCGGGGTCAACCCACATAGCGAAGAAAGTAGAGTCAATACGCTCGGTAGCACGATTGATCAGCTTGTAACGCTGGAAAGTCATGTCGTTCAGCTCGTCGGTAGTCTGGTAGCCGAATGCCTGAACCTGTACTTCCATCTGGATAGCGCTGCCATTGGTGTTACCGTGCGGCTGGCCACCACCGTGGTCATTATAAATCCAGAAAATCATTTCATCCGGGTATTTGTCTAGTGCGCAACCGCGGATTTCGATAGAGGGATAATCTCCTTTGAGCGGGTCGTAGAGGCCGTCTTCGTCTTTGTCGAAGAAGCCTGCAAGAGCCTGCTGTGTGAAAGGCAGGTCGAATCCCCACACGTCAACGAAGTAAGGGTTGCCTTTTGCAGGCCATCCTTTTACACCACGAGGAATGTCGGAGGGGCTGGTAGCGCCTTTTGACAGATTGGAGAGGTGTTTGCGAATTTCTTCACCTGTTACGCGGAAGTGGCGGTCCCAGTTATCGCAGGTGAACTGCTCGGTGATACCGAACTCGGTGAGCGGGCCGGGCCAGAATTCGTTGTTGGCACCGCTGCGGTAGTCCTGACAAGCGAGTTTCAGGTTGCCGGCGGGGTCAACACCACCCAGCCATACAGAGCCGGCGAAGATAGAAGACACCTCTGCCTGGCCGGTAGATACGTCCACTTTGGGAACGACATAACGGCCGTCGTTGAAGTCCCACCAGCAGTCGCCACCACCCAGCAGACGGGCGCGCACGTTGTTGATGCTCTGGTCGATCTGCGACTCAGAGTTGGCGCAGACGTCGCGGTATTGAGCTTTGGGCGACTTGGGCAGGTTTTTGTCATACGGGTTGTTTCGGGCAAAACCCGCCACGGCGACAAAGGCCAGCGAAAGCGCCATCCAAAGTCTGTATATACGCATGATCGTTTATTTTTAGTTGATGAAAGTTTTTGTTGTGTATTGGTCGGATGTGAACAAATCAGAATTCGAAAGCAGCACCCACGTAGATACGGCGCGGGAGTGCGAAGTTGTTGAAGTTGCGCACATTCCAGGAGTAGGCGGCCAGGTAAGCATCCAGGTTGAAGCCCTGGTTGGCAATACCCTGAGTAACCGAACGGCCTTCAGCAGTTGCCAGGTAGCCGTCGTCGGTCGGAGATCCTGTAGAAGAATACACTCCAAGGATATTTTTGCGGTTCAGCAGGTTGGAAACACGGAGGTAAACGTTCAGGTTAAGAGGCTTCTTGCCTTCCTTGGAAAGTGCGAAAGATTTGTCAACACGGAGGTCCACATTGAAACGCCATGGGAGGCGGTTTCCGTTGATAGATCCCAGTGTACCGCTACCTCCAAAGCGCTCCGGACGCAATGTTGCAGTGTACGGACGGCCGGAAGCTGCAGTGGTCTGGATATTTACGCCAAAGTTGGCAAGGATATCTTTTCCGGCGATACGCGGACCATTATAACGTTTTCCGTCGTCGAAGCGGTAGTCAATGATGGCAGCGATGTTGTGGCGCTCGTCGAAGTCGAGCGGGAACAGGTTGCGGAGGTTACCGAGGCGAGTCAGACCGCGCTGTGAGTCAGCACCGGAGCCTGTACCATCGGCAAACTGCAGGGTATAAGCCAGGCGGATTTCAGTGTTCATGGTACGACGGAGGTCATACTGCCAGGTGAAACCCTTTACTGTACCGAAGTCGCGGTTGCCGTACGTTTCGTAGCGGCCGATAACCGGGACATACAGTACGAGACGGCTCTGGATCATGTCACGCTGCTCACGATAGTAAGCAGAGAACTTGATAGCGGAGTTCTGGTTGAGGCGCTGCTGGAAGCCCACCTCATAGTCAACCACGCGCTCGGGGAGCAGGTTGGCGTTGTTGCCCGGTGTACGACCGGGTGTGTAGAAGTAAACATAGTTCAGCGGAGTGATCTGCCAGTTGCTTGGCGGGCGCTGAACGAGTACGTCGTAGTGAGCGAAGAAGTTGGCTTCTTCAGAAATCGGGAAAGAGAATGCCAGACGCGGGAGCCAGTTCACCTGCGGCGTGTAGTCGCGGAAGGAGAGATCCGGGTCGAAGCGGGTGTCGAGGATATCGTCGCCCTTGACAGTATCGAGGAGCAGCGGAGTAACAACACCGCCACCGAAGATGACGTTACCGTCGTTGGCCTGCGTACCGTCGGCGAAGTACCAGGTTTCACCATTGCGCCATGCCTGTACTTCTGTAGAGTTCGGGCCTGTTACATAAACCTTGGCTTCGTCAGGAACGTTGGACGGCTTTACAACACCGGAAACAGTGCGGGCAGCAGTACCGGCATCCATGATTTGATAGAGCGAGTAGATATCGCGCATGACCTTGGTGTTCAGGTCGAAGCGCTCGATACGCATACCGAGACTGAAGATCATCTTGTTGAAAGTGAACTTGTCTTTAAGGTATGCAGCCTGATAGAGCGGCTGAAGCGGAGCCACCGGGAAGTCGCGTACGCCATCGGCATCGCGGCTCGTGAAGAAGTCCTTGAAAGTGATACCGTCGGCCAGTTTGTTGCCCAGGTAATCGTAACCGTAATAACCAATCAGGCCCTGATCGTTCAGTTCGCGTGCGCTGAACATACCCAGGCTGAGCTGGTCGGGAGTGAGTTCGTTTACGTTCACCCAGTCGTCAATGTTGACGCCAAGTGATTCGCGCAGTTTTCTGTAGAACTTCTTGTCCTGAATGTCAATAACTGCATTGGCATACTGAGTGATAGAGTCGCCAATGATCGGGCTCCACTGTTCGTCCCAGAAGCGACCGATAACCGTTGCGGTATCCAGGCCGTTGAAGTGAATATTCTCGGTTTGAGCAGCGAGGTTCCACAGTCCGCGGGGTGCTACCACCCAGCTGCGCTCGGTGCGCTGTTCGTTGAGCAGACCGAACTGGATATTGTGTACGCCTGATTTTCCGAGTTTCAGATCAAAGCCGGCAGATGCCATGATTGTCATGAGATCAGATTCGCCCTTGCTGAACTGGTTATAAATCAGGTTGACGTTCGGGTACATACCCGACCAGATATTATCGTAAGTAGAGGAGAAACGACCGTTCTGAGCGAGGTAGGAATCAATGAACTCGGGATTGGCGAATTCGTTGTAGGCAGCCATACCCGGGTTGACATTGGAGGCTGTATAGCCTTCAAAGCGCTCGAAGTTATCGAGGTGACGCACAGTTCCCGTTTCATCCACACCGGCAACCGGCAGATAGTCATAATCGAACTTTCCGATATAGCCGTAGTCCATGATATTGTCGCCATGGAGCTTGTCGGCGATGCTGCTGGTACCGCGCTCGAAGCCGAACTGGAGCTGGTAGCTGGCATTGGAAATAGACACCTTGTTGGCATCAGCACCGTCTTTTGAACCATTTGAGCTGCCCAGACGGTGGCGCAGGCGCGCGATACCGCGGATACGCTGACCGTAGGAAGTCGGATTGTTTTGCGCATTCAGCAGGCGCCAGCCACCCGGATCAATCAGGTTTTCGGTATTCCTGTAGGTACCGGTTACGCTGAAATCAATATTTTCGGTAACACGGAAGTCTATCTTGCTGGTTACGTCAATGCTTGTCTGATCCTGGAACGGATTGTAATTATAGACATCCACGCTGTCCTGTGTGAATGTCTCGGCAGTAGAAATAATACGGCCGTTGGAGAATCTGAGCGGATTGGCAATGGCACGCTGGAGCACGTCCTCCTTGGCGCGATATACAGGCAATGCCGGCGGATCGTCGTCTTTCTGGTAGTTGTACTGGCCTGAAAGACGGAAACCGACGATAGACCTGCTGGAGCCATCGGCGAGTTTCTTTTTCAGCAGCGGACCGCTTACGTTGGCTGTGAGCAGGCGCCAGCCGTAAGGATCGAGCCCCTCGGAAGTTTCACCTTCCACTGTACCGTGGTACTCACTGGCTGCGCCTTTGGTTATGATCGAGATTACACCGCCAGTTACGTCGCCGTATTCGGCACCGAGGCCGCCGGTAATAACCTGAAGCTGTTCGATATCCTGAACCGGAGGTGTTGAGCCGGAAACGCGGATACCGTCAATGTAATAGTTGGTTGCATTGGCGCGCGAACCTTTGATGTTTACTTCACCACCATCAACCGAAGTAGTACCCGCCGTGGTTGCAACGATAGCGTTCACGCTACGGGTTGGCAGGTTCCTGATCTGTTCGGAAGTGAGCGTCTGGCCACCGGAAGTTTTGTCTTGTTCAATCAGCGGCACTTTGTACGCGCTGATGACAACTTCCGACAAAACCGTGGAAGACATTGTCACGTCCGGGATGTTGTTGAGTTTGTTCACCAGAACCTGAACTCCGGTGATTTTCTGAGTCTGGTAACCCGTGTAGGAAATTTCCACATCGTAGGTTCCCGGATCCATGGAAATTCGGAAGTTACCGTCAAAGTCGGTGATAGCGCCGCGCGCGACGTCGGAGCCTTTCAACACTTTGACGCTTGCTCCGATGAGCGGGCCTTCGCTGTCTTTCACCGTCCCTGACAGCACCGTCTGGGCCAGTGCGACACCCAGTGAACACAGGAGCATCGCGAAAGTTAAGAGTAAAGAACGTACCATAGAACTTTGGT
>JBEGNB010000087.1:0-7657 GCA_041182785.1 Bacteroidota bacterium | reverse complement strand
GCTGTATCGTTCCCTGCGGCAGAATACTGCTGAAGCAGGGATCAATAGCCCACACCAGCTGACAGTCATACTCTCTGATCAGTTCGTGCCCGAATAGAAGGTTGCGTGTATCGGCGTGCAGCAACCGGAAATAGCTGGCTGTTTCTTCGTGCCTGAACAGCTTGTCGGGGATGAGGGTCGTCAGTCCGGATGTAACGGCGCATACTTTTTCCCGGAATGGCATCTGCAGCAATTCCATATCAGACAGATGCGCGGCCATTTCCGACTCGGGCCAATGCCTGCCCTGTTGCGATGGCTGGTATTCCCACATCTGCAGCGACAATATATCTCCATCCCTGCCTAATGCAAGCAGAGAAAAACTGTCGGTCGAAACAACCAGCCTGAGTCGCCCGGCGGCAGTGTGCGCGGCATTTAACTGGGGCGCCTGAAAATGGAGGATGCAGTTATCCATATCCGGAATCGGCTGCAATTTACAGGTAGTTGACTGATTTGCAGTGAACCTCGGGGTGATATTCTTGTTAAAATGATTATGTCGGTGCAAAAAACAGATATCGTGATCGCCGGAGCCGGTCTTGCCGGACTCACCATGGCAGTTGAAATGGCCGCCCGCCCATTCTTCGACCAGTTCAGGATTGTTATACTGGAGCGGGACGAAAAAGCCGTAAACGACAGAACCTGGTGTTTCTGGGCCACTCCCGATGAGCCTCTGCCACCCGTGATCTCCCGGTCCTGGCCGGGTGCTCATTTTTTCGGCATCAACGGATTTGAACGTCGGCTCGGTATCCATCCATATACATATAATATGGTGCGCAGTGCCGATTTTTACGGCTGGGCCAAATCGGTCATTCAGCGCAAATCCAATATGGAGTGGATTGAAACAACTATTTCATCTATTGATTGCGATGCCGGCCGGGTTCATACCGGCAAGGGAATCTTCGAAGCAACTTTCGTCTTTAATTCTGCTTTCCGCGATTTCCTTGACCAAAAAAGTGAGGACACCCGGTTCACCCGGCTGCTTCAGCATTTCAAAGGATGGATTATTGAAACCGATACACCTTCCTTCTACCCCGATGCGGTCACTTTTATGGATTACCGCATAGATCAGGGCGGCGATACGCGTTTCGTATATGTGCTCCCGTTCTCCGACAGGAAGGCGCTGGTAGAATACACTGTTTTTTCTCCCGAACTGCTGCCCGACGAGGTGTATGACAGGGAGTTGTCTGATTATATAGGCAACCGCCTGAATATCCGGGAATACAAAATCGAAGAAACGGAGTTTGGCGTCATCCCCATGACCGATCTTCCGGTCAAAAACCGGGAAGGTCGCACTTTTCATATCGGAACAGCCGGCGGATTCGTCAAGGGCTCCAGCGGTTATGCTTTCAAACGAACGCAACGAAAAACGGTGGACTTTCTCAACGGCTGGGTATCATCGGGCGCCCCCGATGCATCGCTCCTTCGCTCAAAATGGCGGTATCGTTTCTATGACTCTGTGTTGCTGCGCGTACTGAAAAACGGACTCGTGCCCGGAAGCCGTTTCTTCACCCTGCTTTTCAATAAACTGCCTGCCACCCTCGTATTCAGCTTTCTGGATGAAGATACTACCTTTGCAGAAGATGTGCGTCTGCTGAGTGCGCCCCCCACACTGCCGTTTACTTATGCGGCGTTCCTGCAGATGCCCGCATTCCGGGAGTTATGACAACGAATAAAGGTATCCGCGCCGGCATCACCGGTGGTATCGGGACCGGCAAAACCACCGTCTGCCGTCTTTTCCATGAAACGTTCGGCATACCGGTGTACTACGCCGATGAATGGGCCCGCCGTCTCATCACTGAAGACAAACAGCTCGCCGAACAGATCAGCATACTGCTCGGCGAACAGGCATATCTCCCGGATGGAAGCTATAACCGCGCGTATGTGGCCTCTGTGGTATTCGAAAATCCGGAAAAACTGGCTGCCCTGAATGCACTGGTTCATCCGGCAGTGGAAAAACACAGTTTGGAGTGGCACCGCGAACAGACAGAGGCGGGGGCTCCATACACTCTTAAAGAAGCCGCACTGCTTGTGGAAAGTGGCGCATGGCAGTATCTCGACTTCCTGATTGTTGTAACGGCACCGGAAACGCTGCGCATCGAAAGAGTCATGCAGCGCGACAAAATTAGTGAGACGCAGGTGCGCGCGCGCATGAAGAGCCAGCTGCCCGAATCAGAGAAAATCGGAAAGGCACAGGCAATCATTCAAAATGACGGCAGACACGACCTGTTAACACAGGTAACGGATATTCACCATCGGATATGTGGTATAAACCAGAAAGTGTGAATAATTTCGGGCAATTATTTGTGTATATTTCAAATCTGTTATTACCTTTGCGCCTCGAAAAAGCGAAAAGCGATTTAACAAAAATAACTGCCACCGCGCGACATGAAAAAAGATATCCATCCTGCCAGCTACCGTACGGTTGTTTTCAAGGACATCTCCACCGACGATGCTTTCCTGGGCAAGTCTTGCATTAATTCGAAAGAAACCACCACCTGGGAAGACGGTAAAGAGTATCCCCTCGTGAAAATGGAAATATCTGCCTACAGCCACCCGTTCTTCACCGGTAAAATGAAGTTCGTTGACACTGCAGGTCGTATTGATAAATTCAACAAGAAGTTCTCGAAATTCTCCAAGTAATTTCTACAACTTCCACGGCCTTTGTTGTCGCATAAATCCCGGGCTTTCCATGTGAAAGTTCGGGATTTTTGTTTCATGTTGTTGCTGGCTAATTGTTTTTAATCAGAAAATTCCGGAGTGATATCCCACCCGGGCATTTACTTTTTCGGCAATAATTCCCCAATATCCGCGGCCAACCCCTAATTTTGCAGCAACTTTTCCCCTGTGAATCAACCACCGCTACCAGTATGAATATCATTCTTTTCGACAGCGACGCGAGAAATCGCCTGCTCCCTCTCACCGCAACCCGTCCGGTTTGTGAACTCAGGGTCGGAATTCTCACCCTGCGGGAGAAATGGGAACGACACCTGAACGGTTCTGTCTCCTATATCACCCAGGAATACCTTCAGGAGAAGTACCCGATTTGTGTTGAAGACGAGAACCTGATCATTAACGGCGGCCTGATACCTGATAATCAGCTCTGCGAACGCATCCGCAGCCTGAACCTGAATGAAGCGCTGCTCTTCAATGGCGAACTGGTGGCTGCCCGACTCAATGAAGCCCGGTTTGAATCGCTCATCGGCGATGAAGAGGTCAGTGAACTTCGGGGTATCGAGCTTCCGGCTGATTTTCCGCTCACTTTTGTCTCTCATCTATGGCAACTTACCCGCCTGAACGGACAGGCTATTGCCGACGACTTTGAACTGCTCACCCGGGGCCGTCAGTCGCTCCCGCTGTCAGACACGAATCAGGTCATCGGCCCGTCCGGTCGTATATTCATTGAAGAGGGGGCCGTAGTGGAAGGCTGTACTTTCAACACGAAAAACGGACCTGTGTACATCGGCCACAACACGGAACTGATGGAGGGCTCCTCGTTCAGAGGCCCCGTTGCACTCTCCCGCGACTGTATCGTCAAGATGGGTGCCCGCATTTATGGCCCCTGTTCTTTCGGACCGGGCTGCCGGCTGGGCGGAGAAATCACGCGTTCTATCATGATTGCCAACTCCAACAAGGCCCATGACGGGTACCTCGGCGATGCCGTGATTGGGGAGTGGTGAAATGTGGGTGCCGATACAAATAATTCCAACCTTAAAAATAACTATTCGGAAGTCAAACTCTGGAGTTATGTGTCAGATCGTTTCGAACCTACCGGCGAGCAGTTCGTGGGACTGATGATGGGTGATCACTCCAAATGCGCCATTAATACCATGTTCAATACCGGTACGGTGGTGGGCGTGGCATCCAATGTGTTTGGGGGTGGATTTATCCGCAATTTTGTGCCCGATTTTTCGTGGGGCGGCCCCGATAATCCGTACAGAACCAACAGATTCGCCGAGGTTTGCGAGACAGCCACGGTCGTTATGCAACGCAGGAATGTGGCTTTTTCCGACGTTGACAAGGCCATTCTTTACCATATATACGATGAAACTGCCAGGTATCGCTCCTGGGAGAAGTAATCGCATCTTTAAATCGGTTCACTCCGAATCACAGGCATGATTAAATACGAAAAACGCGGCGTTTCGGCTTCCAAGGACGAGGTCCATGCAGCTATCGCGCATCTGGACAAGGGGCTCTTCCCCACTTCATTCTGCAAGATCCTGCCCGATGTGGCTGCGGGTAACGCTCAGTACTGTAATCTGCTGCACGCCGATACGGCAGGCACCAAATCGAGCCTCGCGTACCTGTACTGGCGCGAAACCGGCGATATGTCGGTATGGGCCGGGGTGGCACAAGACGCGATTGTCATGAATCTCGACGATATGGCCTGTTCCGGCTGTATCAACGATTTCGTGCTGAGTGGTACTATCGGACGCAACAAAACGCTTGTACCCGGTGATGTGATCGCTTCGGTAATTCGCGGAGCCTCCGATTTTGCCGATAAAATGCGCGAACACGGTATTCAGATTCATCTGGCCGGCGGAGAGACTGCCGACGTGGGTGATATCGTTCGCACTATTGACGTGGGCTACACCGTGTTCGCCCGCATGAAAAGAAAGGAGGTAATTGTGCCCGATATCCGTCCGGGTGATGTGATTGTCGGACTGGCTTCTTTCGGACAAGCCACTTATGAATCGGAGTACAACGGCGGTATGGGAAGTAATGGTCTCACCGCTGCACGTCACGATGTGCTCAGTCACGAGTATGCCGAAAAGTACCCCGACAGTTTCGACCCCAATCTGGACCGCTCGGTAGTTTATACGGGCAACAGGAAACTGACCGATATGGTCACACTGCCCGGTGGTCAGCAGATGACTGTTGGAAAACTCATCCTCTCGCCCACGCGTACGTACGTACCCGTGCTGCAGGGGATACTGAAAGAGCACAGGAAGAAAATTCATGCGCTTATTCATGTAACCGGAGGTGGCCAAACCAAGGTGTTGCGCTTTTTTCAGCATGCACATATCATCAAAGACAACCTTTTCCCGGTTCCTCCGTTATTCAGCCTGATACAGGAAAGCAGCGGTACCCCGTGGCGCGAAATGTATCAGGTGTTCAATATGGGGCACCGTATGGAAATTTACCTGCCCGCCCGTCACGCCGATACCATCATGGCCGTTGCTGAAAAATACGGTATTGAGGCCCGGATTATCGGAAAAGTGAAGAGAGGTGATGGGGAAAAGGTGACAGTAAAGGCGCCTGCGGGCAAATTTGAATTTGTTGGTTCATGAATTTACCTGAAATGATGTTCAGCAATATGATGAAAAAGAGTTGGATCCTGGTTTTGTCAGTCCTCATTTACGGGGCCTGTACTCAAAGTAATCCGGCCGACAAGGTGGCTGCCCTGACATCTCAACTGGCTGCACTCGATGCGGAAATGGGTGGAGCTGCCGTGTCCGATCCTTCGAAGGCCGATCAGTTTATTCAGTTATCGGAACAACTGGCTGCCCTGCAACTGACTGCCAGTCCCGACAAATCTGCCGAGGTATTGCTGAGGGCCGCCGCGCTGGCCAAAGCTGCCGGGAAACCCGCCAAAGCGGTTGAGCTCTACCAGCGGGTACACACCGAAATGCCCCGGCATCCAAAAGCACCCATGGCGCTGTTCATGTCGGGATTTGTATATGAAAACGATCTCGGTGATCTGCAGAAGGCAAAAGCTGTGTATGAACAGTTCCTGCAGGAGTATCCCTCCGATCAGGACTTTGCCGATGACGCCAACAGCGCGCTTAAATTACTCGGTAAATCGCCCGAGGAAATCGTGAGGGAATTTGAAAAACTTCAGTCCGGAAAATCTGAGTAGCGACTTTGTCGCCCTCTATGAGGCCTTTGTTCTGAGTACAGGCCCGGAAAGTGTGCTGCGGCTGGCTCCCACGCCCTCCGGCTTTCTGCACAGGGGTAATCTGCTCAACTTTTACCTGAACTGGCATGCCGCCCGTTCGCGCGGCGCCCGTATCCTGCTGCGTATAGATGATCTGGATGCCGACAGGAAACGCCCGGAGTATGTGGCCGGAATTTTTGAATCGCTGCGCCATGCCGGTTTCGACTGGGATATCGGTCCGGGTACGGAAATAGCCGATGTGGCCGCCTGTGTGGCCGATTTTGAGGCCAACTGGTCGCAGCACCACCGCATCAACCTGTACAACGACCTGCTCGCGCGTCTGCGCAACACCGGTCTTCTGTTCGCCTGCCGCAAATCAAGGAAAGACATAGCTGCTGCAGGAGGTGCCTATCCACCGGAGTTCAGGGAGCAGGGACTCTCACTCGACGACCCCGATGTAGCCTGGAGAATAAAAACCACGGGACTGGACGCGTCCATGCAGGACTTTGTAGTTCGTCGCCGCGATGGTGTACCTGCCTATCAGGTAGCCAGCATAGCCGATGATCTCCATTTTGGCGTAACACATATTATTCGGGGCGAAGACCTCGAACCGTCCACCCGGGCTCAGATATGGCTCGCCGGATTGCTGGGAGAGGCGGCTTTTGAAAGCATACACTTCCTTCACCACCCGTTGCTCAGAAATGAACGGGGCGAAAAACTGTCGAAATCGGCTGGAGACGGTATTCGGGAAAACTACTCGCCCTGAGGAACGATCTCGGTCTTTTCACCGAAATAATGTGCGAAACGGGCCATCTCTTCGGCCAGCTCTTTGTTCTGGGTAGCCTTCAGGTACGTCTGGCTCAGCGAGCGCAGCACCTGATACATGAAACGATCCATTTCAATGACCTGCATTTCCTTGGTCCACAGATCAATACGCAGTGTATCGCGGTGTTCCTTGTCGAACAGTGCAATGGCCATAGCCTTGCATTCTTCGAGTGCGCCGTTATTGCGGTCGCTGGCACCCCACTCAATTTTTACGGGTACATTTTCTGCGTCGAGGCCAACGCGCAGGGTAATATCGCTTGATTTGACTACTTCGTTCTGTTCCATTGAATCGTTCATCGTGAAAACTGCCGCAAAGTTATACTTCAATCCGGCAGTATGCTGCGATGAACGCACTTTTTCAGCCGATAATTCGCGGCAGTTCCCTACTTTTGTCTGATATGATTATTCACTTCGGTTTTGATTTCGATGGGCCGGTCGGCGGCACCGACGGAGTATCCGGGCAGATTGCCTGGCTGGGTCCCCGCGGTTTGCTCAGATGGCTGGAGGCTCAGCTCGGTTTTGGCGGGTACCCTTCCAATACAGACTATATACGTATTGAACTCTACCGCCAGGCGCTCGGTCAGTATGCCGACGGTTTTTATATGGAATCGTTTCGGTCCGACCGGTTTGCCACAGCAGAGAGTCTGCTCGTTTTCAGGGATGAACTCCTTGGTGCCGGATGGAATTTTGAAACAGATGAAAACACACCACCCCGACTGGCGACACTGGCCGGGGTAGAGGCCATTTTCCGCAGTAAAATGTATGCCCCGGGCATGAAGGGCGAAGTAATGGGCTTTGCCGACCGGTTTGAACTGGTAATCAGCGCCCTTTCTGTGAGCAGAATCCAACTGAAGGAATTGCATCTGCATGAAAACGCCGAATATCAGTTGCCCGTGGTGAATCGGGTGCTGGCGGCACTCG
>JBEGNB010000086.1:0-11449 GCA_041182785.1 Bacteroidota bacterium | reverse complement strand
TCCCGGCACCAGGACAAATCAAAGGAGCCCTCAACATGTCGGATTCCATATCCGAACTAAGTCCGCTAATAGTTGTCTCAGGTATATTTATGGCCGGATTCTTTTTGCTCGGGTTGCTGATTGCCCTTTTCGACTGGCGTGTCAGGGAGGTCTTTTTCAGGAATAAAACCCTCCGGCTGTTATACATCATCGTGGGAGGCAGCGTACTGCTGCTTACAGGCTCTGCTATCATCATCAGCAGAGGAATTGAATCCGATACCGCAGGCCAGATATCGTTGCTTGGTGCCGGGATTATCATTGGCGCACTGGCAAGTGCCATCCTGTTCCTTAACTTTGAAAAAAACAGGGCCAATATGCCCTGAATTTATATGAAAAAAATAATTGCAAGAGAGTTCCTCTGGTTCCTGATAATCATACTGCTCGCCGCCCCGCTGGCGCTGCTCTTTCTCAGCGCACTCGATATAGCCTCCGAAGGTTATACTTTCTCACTCAACGAGAAAGATTTCATCATGGAACTGTTCATTCTGGCATATATCATCAATATTGCAGGCCTGTATCTTGTACGCCTCATCGTGCTGGCTATCAAGGTTCTGTTTACTGGAGACAATCCCAAACCCTGACTCTTATGGATAATTTTACTTTCCCGGTCGGCTTTTCATTTCTCGTAGAAATTCTCGGTAGCCCCGATGCCTCCGGGAGCAGTACTCAGTACGGATTTCAGGAAGTTTCCGGTATCAGCACCTCCACTGAGGTGGAAAACTACTTCGAAGGCGGTGAAAACCGGTTCGCACACAAATTGCCCGGCAGGGTTCTTTATGAGGATAACCTTGAACTGAAGCAAGGCCTTATTCTGGCTGATTCTGCGTTCGGAAGCTGGTGTACCAGCCACTTTTCCAAAGGACTTAATCAGGTCAAATCAGGCCAGCCAATCCAGACGAAAGACATAATACTGCACCTGATTGACCCGGAATCCCGGAACCCGCTGATTTCGTGGGCATTCGCCCGTGCGTATCCTGTGAAAATGGAAGTGTCGGGGTTCAATGCCCAGAAAAGCGAACTAATAATTGTCAATCTGAGCCTGGCATACGCCTACTTCGTTGTCCTAAATAACTAAATCATGCCATCCTCTCCTTTTCTGAGTGCCACCGACGCTGTCAGTATCGAAATTTCAGCAGGCGGAGCTCCGCTCGACGATACCTTTCAGATACTGAACATCGAAACAGATGTGACTGTCAATAAAATTGGTACCGCCAGAATACATATCGCGCTGGCTAAAGGCGCCGGCGCAAATAAAACGTTTGAAACAAGTGATTTGGACAAATTTGCGCCGGGCAATGAAGTTGACATCAAAATCGGCCCCCTGAATAATAAAAAAAGTATATTCAAGGGCATCATCGCAAGTTTGGGCATACGGAACGTTACCGGACATCTCAACGAGCTGATTATCAGATGTAACGAAAAATCAGTATTGCTCACTCTCAACCGAAACAGCAATTATTTCACTGATAAAAAAGACAGTGAGGTTGTTTCTTCACTGATTTCAGATTGCGGTCTTACCCCTGATGTTACTGCCACAACCACCGCCGATCTGCAACTCGTCCAGTACCAGTCAACCAACTGGGACTTCATCGTCAGCAGAGCAGAAGCCAACGGTATGCTTGTATATGTCAGTGACGAAAAGATATGCTTCAAAAAACCGGAAACCAGTGCAACTGCAAGCCTGAAAATTGATTTTGAGACCGATATCTTTAACTATGATCTGCAACTCGAAGGCCGTCACCAGTTCAAAGACATGTCTGTTTCATCCTGGGATCCCTCCAAACAATCTGCGGAATCAGCTACCGGATCTGAACCCCAACTTCCGGATCAGGGCAACCTGAACGGGAAGGCCATGGCAGGGAAAATCGGATTTCCCTCTGCAAAGTTTTCTGCCGGTGCCCCCCTCAAAAAAACCGAGATTACAGACTGGGCAAACGCTCAGTTGCTGAAGGCCAGGCACACAGCCGTTCACGGGAGCCTCACATTTTTCGGTAATAATCTGCCAGCTGTCAATACCCTGATTGAACTATCCGGGTTTGGAAGCCGGTTCAATAACAACGGTTTAATCACCGGAATCCGTCACCAGGTAAAGGACGGACTTTGGCTTACCACCGTTTCTCTCGGGTTGAATCCAAAATGGCACTATGAACAGTACCCCGTGAATACCCCGCCCGCCAGCGGACTGATACCGGCCGTTTGTGGTATTCAAACAGGTACAGTCCTGAAAATCAGCGACGATCCTGATGGCCAGACCAGAATTCAGGTATCAGTACCATCCATTTCCACAAACGGTACGGGGCTTTGGGCCAGGCTTGCCGGGTTTTATGCCACTTCCGGCAAGGGAGCGTTGTTTCTGCCGGAAGTGAATGATGAAGTCGTTCTCGGTTTTATGAACGATGATCCGCGCTACCCCGTCATCCTGGGATCTCTTTACAGCAGTAAAAACAAAGCACCATACACGCCCGAAAGCACAAACAAAATAAAAGCCATTGTAACAAAGAATGACGTGCGCATCGAAATTAATGACGAAGACAAGGTCATAACGCTCAAAACTCCCGGTGGCAACCAGATCGTCTTGTCAGACAAAGATCAGTCTGTCTCTCTGAAAGATCAAAATGGAAACAAAATCGAGATGTCATCCGATGGTATCACCATAGACAGCCCCAAGGAAATCAAAATCAAGGGAGGTACCAATATTAATATGGACGCAACCTCGGGTATCGCCGCCAAGGCATCCGGTGGAGATATCGGACTTGAGGGACTGAATGTGAATGCAAAAGCGAGTGTGGCATTTGCAGCACAAGGCACCGCAACCGCTGAATTAAAATCAACCGGAAGTACAACTGTGAAAGGAAGTATAGTAATGATCAACTGACGCCCACTTACTCCACCTCCGTAACCTTCAGCATATTCGTGCTGGAACGCTTCTGAAGCGGCATGGCACCTGTATTGATCACCACGTCACCGGTAGCCACAAAACCACTCTCCTTGAGTATGTCGGTACAGTCCTGCACCGTCTCATCGGTCGAGGTAAACCTGTCGTAGTAGAAGCACTGGACACCCCAGATCAGATTCATCGTGGTCAGCATATTAGCATTATCGCTGAATATGAATATGGAGGACTTGGGACGGAAACTACTCAGTTTGAATGCGCTGTAACCAGATCTTGTGATACCGATAATGCCTTTGGCATGTATTTCCTCGGCGGTACGACATGCGTTGAAACAAATCACATCGGAGTAAAACATGGATGATTTCACCACCGCATGCGGACGCTTGCCCTCGATTTGTGGCCAGTAGTATTTTTCCGCCTCGGCGATGATGTTTGTCATATACTTCACCACAAGTGCCGGATGCGCTCCCACAGAGGTTTCACCGCTCAGCATGACGGCATCGGCGCCATCGAGAACTGCGTTGGCCACATCCGTTGCCTCAGCGCGCGTGGGTGAGGGATTGGTAATCATGCTGTCCATCATCTGGGTAGCCACGATGACCGGACGTGCATACTGCATGCACATCTGTACAATTTCCTTTTGAGTGATGGGCAGGCGCTCGATTGGCATCTCTACGCCCAGGTCGCCACGCGCAACCATTACTCCGTTGGAAGCCCTGATAATTTCACGCAAATTCTTGATAGCCTCCGGTTTCTCGATTTTGGCCATGATTTTAGCCGGGTGGCCGCTGTCCTGAACGGCCTGTCTAAGCGGCTCCATGTCAGATGCGCGGCGCACAAATGACAGGGCAATCCAGCTCACCGGCTGGGTCAGAATGAACTCAAGATCCTCCTTGTCCTTCTCCGTCATCGCCGGCAACTTCACATTCGTATCCGGCAAATTCACACCTTTATTACTGCTTAATATACCTCCATGGATACACTTTAGTTTCACTGTATCTTTCTTGTTGGTAGCAGCCACCTCAAATACCAGCTTGCCATCGTCCATCAGAATACGCTCTCCCACCTCGCAATCTTCAGCAAACTGGTCGTAGGACATATAGATGCTGTCCATCGTCCCTTCGGCATTCTCGTCGTTCAGGATAGTGATCACATCACCATGCTTCAGGGGCAGGGCATTATCTTTTATCTTGCCTACCCGCAATTTCGGGCCCTGCAAATCAGCCAGTGTACCTATATGAAGCTTGTACTCCTCATTGATACGCTGAATATGCCTGATCACTTTCAGGTGGTCCTCATGCGTACCGTGACTAAAGTTCAGGCGAAAAACGTCAACGCCTTCCTTGACAAGCTCGAGAAGCTTTTCATAGGTATTGCACGCCGGACCAACAGTCGCAACTATTTTGGTGTTCTGAGAGCCGTCTTTGCGCAGCGGCGATTTGTTAATTTGCAACAAAGAAGCTGCTTCTGCAAGTGTCATAACCGGAAGGTTTGTTTTTAGTGTAAAAACTACAATAAGTCGGGTGCAAAAGTACACATTGTGTGCGATTGCGCAAACGAATAATTGCACTTCAATAAACAACCATCATACTGAATTTGTTAAAAAACACCCAATTATTTTTTGGTATTAATTTTAAATAAAGTTTTTAACATTTAAAAATTGAACAAATGGAATTACAACCTTTATTGGCGGCTTAAAAATTCCACACAAAAATTTTTTTTAAACCCATTACCGCCGTTTCTTTGCACTCGAAAAACTGATTTTTTCACCTAAAGTTCAAAAACAACATGACTATTGCCGAACGCGTAAAAAAAACCATCGTTGACAAACTCGGTGTTGACGAATCGGAGGTACTGAATGACGCGCATTTCATCAACGATCTGGGTGCCGATTCTCTCGATACCGTTGAGCTCATCATGGAGTTCGAAAAGGAATTCGAAGTGTCTATTCCGGACGATCAGGCAGAAAATATCCAGACTGTAGGTCAGGCTATCGAGTACCTCGAGACTCACAGCAAGTAATTTTCCTGCTTTTTACCTGAAACCCTGAAAAACCATGGCAACCGTAGCCGATCGTGTTACAAAAATTATCGTTGACAAACTCGGTGTTGATGAATCAGAGGTCGTAACCGACGCTCACTTCATCAACGATCTGGGCGCCGACTCTCTCGATACCGTTGAGCTCATTATGGAGTTCGAAAAGGAATTCGAAGTGGCTATTCCGGACGACCAGGCAGAGAATATCCAGACTGTAGGCCAGGCTATCGTTTATCTCGAGAAAAAGAGCCAGCAGTAAGATATATCCCTACCCTGTTGCTATCACGAAGTATCAGGTATCCCGAATTTTTTCAGTCTGAGAAAATTCGGGATTTTTGTGTGCCCGTTTGTGCAATAACAGGAATCCAGTTACAGCTTAACACCTGTCACCTCTAACTTTTATTGCCAATCAGGGCATCCGTATCCGATACTTGTAATCAAACCAAACTAATACCGGCAGTATTTGTTACTTTTGCCGGTGGTCAACTCTGTTTGACCGGCAATCTATCTGAAAATCAGTCAAATCAGAATTTCTGGCACTATGAAAAGAGTCGTTGTAACCGGAATCGGCATACTCTCTCCGCTCGGTAACACCCTCGCGGAGTACAGAGAAAGCCTGCAAAAGGGCGTAAGCGGGGCATCTCCCATCACGCAGTTCGACGCTACCCTGTTCAAAACCAAATTTGCCTGCGAAGTCAAAAACTTCGTGCCGGAAGATCGTATTGACAAACGCGAGGCGCGCCGGATAGACCGATTTGCCCAGTTCGCTCTCGTTGCTGCAGCCGATGCCATTTCCGATTCGGGTCTCGATCTCGACGCTATTAACAAGGATCGCGTCGGTGTAATCTGGGCATCTGGCATAGGCGGCCTTCAAACCCTCGAAAAAGAAACAGAAGAATTTCTGAAGGGAAACGGTGTACCCAAGCACAGTCCATTCCTAATACCTAAAATGATATCCGACATAGCGGCAGGGCAAATTTCCATTCAGTATGGTTTCCGCGGTATCAATTACGCTACTGTATCAGCCTGCGCATCGTCGTCGCATGCCCTGATGAACGCATTCGACTACCTGCGCCTCGGAAAAGCAGATATTATCGTGTCCGGAGGCTCAGAAGCCACCATCACCAAAACAGCTGTCGGCGGCTTCAACTCCATGAAGGCACTCAGTGAAAGAAACGACGACTTTCTCACTGCCTCGCGCCCATACGACAAGGACCGCGATGGCTTTGTACTCGGCGAAGGCGCAGGTGCACTCATCCTCGAAGAATATGAACACGCCAAACGCCGGGGCGCTACGATCTACGCAGAAGTGGTTGGCGCCGCAGCAACAGCCGATGCATACCATATCACAGCCCCACACCCGGAAGGCCTTGGCGTTATCAACGTCATGAACCTCGCCCTCCAGGACGCCGGCATGACTCCGAATGATATTGACTATATCAACACACACGGAACCAGTACTCCGCTGGGCGACATTGCCGAACTGAAAGCCATCGAAAAGGTGTTCGGCGATCACGCCGAAAAACTGAATATATCCTCCACCAAGAGTATGACAGGCCACCTGCTCGGTGCCGCCGGAGCCGTAGAGGCCATCGCGTGCATACTCGCCATGAAACACGATTTCATCCCCCCGACAATAAACCACTTCACCGACGATCCCGAAATTAATCCCAAACTGAATCTGACATTCAACGAAGCACAGCAAAGGAAGGTAAAGGCCACCCTCAGCAATACTTTCGGCTTCGGAGGACATAACGCCTCCATAATATTCAGGCAACTGTAACTCCTGTCCTGCTTTGTAACAGCCGCCCCCAAACGGCTGTTACAAAGCCGCAGTACAATTATGAGAGGTGTGCCACAACAGTCTTTGTGTTCATACTTCAACGTTTAATCTTGTGCGATTTTTTCGTAAATTCTACAATTATTACTTCCATCCAGACAAGGATCTGGCCCGAAGGCTGAAACAGCTCATCGGTTTCGTACCCGTGCATCTCTCGCTGTTCAAACTGGCTTTTTTTCACAAAAGCACTTTCACTTCGCGCGACTATGCCGTCGCAAACAATGAGCGACTCGAGTTTCTCGGCGACGCAGTACTGAGTACTATCGTCGGAGAATATCTCTTCAAAAAATACCCGAACAGCGACGAAGGGTTTCTTACCAAAATGAGATCCAAGATTGTCAAGCGAAACTCACTCGACGAAATCGCCGATAAAATGGGGCTCGATCTGTTTCTGGCCAATTATAACCAGACACGCCTCTCCAAATCCATGCTCGGCAATGCACTGGAAGCTCTGGTAGGTGCCGTCTATATCGAAGTCGGATATGAAAAAACCAAAACGTATGTCATACGACGCATACTGCGGAAATATCTCAATATCCACGACCTCGAAAGCTACGACGACAATTACAAAAGTCAGCTACTCGAGTGGTGCCAGAAAAATGGTCATAGCATAGAGTATAAGGTGGTGGCCAAGTATAAAAGCGAAAAACGCGATAAATTCAAGGTGGCAGTTTTCGTTGATGGCAAGAAATACGGAACCGCCGACGACTTTAACAAAAAAAGCGCCGAACAACTCGCCAGCGAACGCGCTATGGGAGTACTCGGTGTCGCTGGCGGCAACAGTATCTCTGCTGTTCCACCCGACGACGACGAGTAATGAGCTATGTGTACCGTAACTTACGTCCCCAACCGATCCGGCTTCACCCTGACACATAACCGGGATGAGGCGCCCTCCCGCTCGTCTGTCCGTATCGCTCAAAATGATACCAGACCGGATGACCTGATTATTTTCCCGCGAGACTCCAAAGCCGGGGGCACCTGGTTCGCTACATCCGAAAGTGGCAAAACTGTCTGCCTCCTGAATGGTGCATTCCTGAAACATCATCATAACCCTCCGTACAGACGCAGCCGTGGATTAATGGTACTCGATTTTTTCGAGTATAAAGACCCGGATCAATTCTTCAGTCAGTATGACCTCGAAGGAATGGAACCATTCACCCTGATATTCGCCCGACCGGGCAGACTCACAGAGTTGCGCTGGGATGAACATAGGCGCCACATCACTCATTTCGCCCCCGATCAACCGCGGTTCTGGTGCTCCTCTACCTTGTACGCTCCGGAAATACAAACACTGCGCGAGGAGGTTTTCATGCACTGGATACAAAAAAATACCGGCCACACTCCACGCGATATCATGCGCCTGCACTTGAACGGGAGTATCAATGACCCCGCCAATAACTTCGTGATGGTACGCGACAGGGTACGCACTGTAAGTGTCACACAGGTCGTGCGTCAAAAAAAATACGCCCGGATGAGGTTCCTGGAGTTACTGGAAAATAATCGCGACGAACGGCTGATTTTTCCGGGAAACAGGTAGCCTTATTGGCAATAACGGAAACTTTTTACCTGCATATATTGTTCTTCAAACGTTAAATTTTCCCAAAGAACCAAAACAATGTTTCGCTGGTAACAAAAAAGCGCACTACATTGCAGCGAAATTAACCGATTATAACCTCAGGCTACTCTCAATTCATCTGGATGAACAACAGAATAACCTCAGGACCATCTCCCTTGGCATGAAGCAACTAATACTCGCATTCCTTTTCTTTTCCCTGGGCTGCCTCGCTCTTCAGGCGCAGCAGTCGGGCCCACAAAAGCCCGATTTGTCTGTGTATCCCAACCCTGTAATCGAACAATTTACTATCCAGGATAATTCAGATGTAGTAAGTGACGTGGCAATTTTCAACCTTATTGGCAAAAAAGTCAAAACGTTCGAACACTCAAAGGGCGCTTTCCACTACGTAGGCGACCTGCCAAAAGGTGTTTACCTGGTCCAGCTTGTTGACAAAAACAGCAGGGTGCTACTCACCCAGAAAATGGATAAAAGATAAATTGGCTCGCCCGTCGAGCACACATGTCCCGAATCTTTTCAACAGAAAAAATTCGGGATTTTTTTTAACATCTACCTCCGGAAATAATGGGAAAATTAAAATTTTATGTGGTTTGGGAAGGAAAAAAGCCCGGCATATACACATCATGGGATGAATGCCGCAAACAGGTGGACGGAGTAGCGCAGGCCCGTTATAAAAGTTTCGAAAGTGCAGAGGAGGCGGCAAAAGCCTTCAAGGGTGACTATAAAAACTATATACAAAGGAAGGCCCCTACAGTTAAAAAGGCAGCAGCGGGCACCTGGATCAGGGAAAGTGTGGCTGTTGATGCGGCATGCAGCGGAAATCCGGGAGATATGGAGTACAAGGGCGTATGGGTTGCTGACGGATCTGTACTATTTGCCATGGGCCCCCTCCCGGACGGAACAAACAACATCGGCGAATTCCTGGCTATCGTACACGCGCTCGCACTGCTAAAGGTACAAGCCAAACCCAATTTGCCCATCTACTCTGATTCAGTTACAGCACAAGGGTGGGTAAAAAAAGGGAAATGCAACACCAAACTGGCACCAACAAAAAGGAATGCAAAAATATTTGAACTGATTGACCGTGCCGAAAAATGGCTGGCCACCAATAAAATTACCAACCCTCTTTTGAAGTGGGATACCGAATCCTGGGGAGAAATTCCGGCAGACTACGGCAGAAAATGACAAAAACTGGACGGCAGAGACCCAATCCGGCCGGAAAGGCAAGATGTGGGAAAGTGCATTTCAAGTAGAGGGAGATAAGGCCGGCAATAACGGCCTCCACCGCCAGTATTTCTTGTGTGTCAGGTGACAGCCCGAGGGGTATGACCAACTAAATGAGTCGAAATAAATGACCATACCCCACAGCAGGCTCCAAAAAAGGATTAAAAACGTGTTCAGGCGGAACAAGCCTCACAGTCCGGGTTGTCAATGCTGCATACCCGACCGGCAGCAACCGGCTCCGGAACAGACATTTCAACTACCCCGGAAACAGGTACCTGAGCAGAAACTGTAGCACTCACTACCGGGTCGGAAGTGGCGGCATTCACGAATCTCTGCTGGTGCTTTCCGCTAAGCGTGAATTTGATGGGATCCGTTGCGGCCTTCGAACGCAGATAGTACATTCCGGTCTTCAGGCCCTTCTGCCATGCGTAAAAGTGCATGGAAGAAAGTTTGGCGAAGGTGGGGGCCTCCATGAAGACATTCAGACTCTGACTCTGGCATATAAATGCTCCTCGGTCGGCCGACATGTCAATGATTACTTTTTGGCTTATCTCGTACGCTGTCTTGTAAATATCGCGCACGTTTTGGGGAATCACTTCTATTCCCTGTATAGAACCATTCGCGGCCATAATGGCCTCACGCATTTCCTCGTCCCACAAACCGAGCCTGACCAGGTCGCGCATGAGGTGTTTGTTCACCACAATATGCTCTCCCGCAAGCGTACGACGGGTATAAAGATTTGACGTATATGGTTCGAAACATTCGTTATTACCCAGAATCTGGCTTGTACTGGCCGTAGGCATCGGCGCAACCAGTAGTGAATTGCGCAAACCATGCTTTTTCACGCGCTCGCGCAAAGAAGCCCAATCCCAGCGACCAGAAGGTGTGACGTTCCAGAGATCAAACTGGAAAAGCCCTTTGCTCATCGGCGATCCCTGGAAGGTTTCGTATGCTCCTAACCGCTCCGCCAGATCACAGCTCTCGGTCACGGCCGCAAAATAGATAGCTTCAAAAATATCCTTGTTCAGCTGACGCGCCTCTTCACTGTCGAAAGGCATACCGCACAGAATGAATGCATCTGCAAGTCCCTGAACGCCCAACCCTATCGGACGATGGCGCATATTGGAATTGCGCGCCTCGGGAATCGGATAGTAGTTGATGTCTATGACCTTGTTCAGGTTACGGGTCACAACCCGTGTTATCTCCACCAGTTTATCGAAGTCAAACTGTCCGTTTACCACATATTTGGGTAAAGCCAGAGATGCCAGATTACATACAGCAACTTCATCGGGAGCCGTGTACTCGATAATCTCCGTACAGAGATTGGACGAACGGATAGTGCCCAGATTTTGCTGGTTGCTTTTCTTGTTCGCAGCATCCTTGTACAGTATGTATGGAGTACCCGTTTCAACCTGACTTTCCAGAATGGCAGTCCACAGATCACGGGCTTTTACCGTCTTTCGCGCACGTCCCTCCTGCTCATACTGGTGATACAGGGCCTCGAACTTCTCTCCATAAACGTCGAACAGGCCCGGACACTCATTCGGACAGAACAGTGACCAGTCAGCATCACTTTTCACGCGCTCCATGAAAAGGTCGGCAATCCAGAGCGCATAGAAAAGATCGCGGGCGCGAAGTTCTTCCTTGCCGTGGTTCTTTTTCAGATCGAGAAACTCGAAGATATCGGCATGCCAGGGTTCCAGATAGACAGCAAAAGCGCCCTTGCGTTTGCCACCACCCTGATCAACATACCGTGCTGCATCATTGAATACGCGCAGCATGGGGATAATTCCGTTGGAAGTGCCACCTGTGCCCTTTATATAGGAGCCAGTCGCACGCACAT
>JBEGNB010000085.1:0-3168 GCA_041182785.1 Bacteroidota bacterium | reverse complement strand
TCGCTGACTGGCCGTATGGCGTAGCTCCAGAGGCCGTTGAGATTTTGCCAGCGATCCCGCACAAGGTGCGGCCGCGGGTATTCCGGCCACGGATTACGGGCATTCACCTTGTCGGTCCAGGGAGTGGTTATATGACCTGGTACGGGAGCCCAGAGGGGCTTTGAGCAGGAGAGCAATCCGAAAAAACTCAACAGTAACAGCGTGTATTTCATGGCATTACGATTTTCGGCTGCAATATATACAGGTATTTCTTTGATTGCCTGTTTTTAACGACACAGACAAAATTCGGGTTGCTTTTAATTAGTCTAAGGAGTTTTTAAGCAGGTATTCGGTTCCATACGCGCATTTTTGCCCCGTCACACAACGAAAAAGACATTTCAATGCGCAACAAACTTCTCTGTACAATCTTGCTGCTGTCGGGCACCTGCTCACTCCTGACAGCTCAGTCACCTACCGACGCACTAATGATGCCGCAGCATCAGATTTGCATACTCGGCCAGTATGCATCCGGTACCTGGGATGAATACTGGGAGGGTACCAACAAACGCAGCAATTCCAATCTGGGCACCTTCAACACGACCAATGTTATGCTGATGGCCAACTACGGCATTACCGATCGCCTGAATATAATGGCCGGTTTGCCCTGGATCAAGAACAGCAGCGACAGCTACCTGAAGGGTCAGCAGGGTGTTCAGGATCTGTCGGCATGGCTTAAATACCGTCCGCTGGCGCTATCGGCCGGTCCGGGCGAAGTGCGAGGCTTTGTTACAGGAGGAGTCTCCACTCCTGTATCCCGTTATGTAAACGATCTGCTGCCGCTGAGTATCGGATTGCGTTGCCCGACGGCCTCCCTGCGTGCGGTGTTCAACTATACCTTCAATTTCGGTCTGTATGCCACAGCGCAGGCCGGACACACATGGCGCGGGCGCACAACGATTGACCGCGATTCTTACCTGTACAATTATCAGTTGTACTACACAGACAAGGTGCCTGTACCGAATGTATTCGACGCATCTGCCCGGATTGGTTTCATCAGGCAGCGGTTCCAGACAGAATTCTGGATAGAGAGAAACGCCTGTATAAGTGGCGATGATATCCGTTACAATGACGGTCCGTTTCCAACCAACAAGATGGAGGCTACTGTTGCTGGCTGGTTCGGCAAGGTATTCGTGACCAACCAGTGGGCCTTTCACGCCAGTGTGAGCAAGGTTCTTGCTGGTCGCAATGCCGGACTTGCTACGACCTGGGCTGCCGGCACCACCTATTTCTTTACTGTCGGTGAGTAATCCGGGTTCAACATTCCAAACAAAGAAATCTGACTGAAATGAAAAAACTTCACTTCTCATACCTGGCCTTGCTGTGTATCACCGCAGGCGTATTGTTCACCCGTTGTTCCAAAACAGTGGATGATCCGGTTTACGAACCCTATCCGGAAACAAACCTTGACCAGGCTGCCGGGAGCTGGAAAACCTATGTACTTTCTTCTGCTACTCAGTTCAGTCTGCCAGCCCCCGAGGCGCCCACATCTTCAGCTTATCTCGCAGAAGTGGAAGACCTGAAGCGCGTGGCGGCCACCCTGACAGACGAGCAGAAGGATGCCGCGCAGTTCTGGGGCGGCAACGGCGTACTTCGCTGGCATGAAATCGCCCGCGAGTTTGCGGCACAGTATAACGTACCGCCAAATTACAATTCTGATGGCACTTATCCGTGGCCCGATCCGGCCAATCCGACTGTATATCCCCGATTCCCGTTTTGCAACCCGCCATATGCCTCCCGGGCCTTTGCCCTGCTGTCTGTAGCTCAGTACGATGCACTGGTAGCGGCATGGAACCTCAAGTTTCAGCACAACCGGAAATCACCTGCGCACTACGACAATTCAGTTGCTCAGTTGATTCCGGAAAACGACCTTCCTTCCTGGCCTTCCGAGGATGCTGTGGTGGCTGCTGCGTCGCGAGAGATCCTCAAGTTTCTTTTCCCCGGAGAGAAAACGCTGATTGATGCAAAATCGGCAGAGCATAAGAACAGTCGCCTGTGGGCTGGCGCAAACGTACAGTCTGACCTCGATGCCGGCGATTCGCTGGGCCGCAAGGTGGCAGAGCGCGTGATTGCCTATGCCAAGACTGACAGAATGGGTCAGGCCAACAATCAGGCAGGCTATCAGGCATTGAAGGACGCAGCTATTTCCCGTGGCTACAACGATCTTTGGGTAAGCCAGGATATACCGGCTCGTCCGCCCATGCTTCCGTATTTTGGCAATGTAAAACCATGGAATTTCACAGATTCGGTGAAAGTGGCTATTCGTCCGTCGGCACCGCCCAGAGCTGGCAGTCCGGAATTTGAGTCCGCGCTCAACGAACTCCGCGATCTGGCCAAAAACAGGACATCCGAACAGTGGCGGATTGCCTCCTTCTGGGCCGACGGTGTGGGATCCTACACACCTCCCGGGCACTGGAACCGTACGGCCTGCGAACTGATCTATGAAAAAACATATAACGAGATCAGGAGCGCCCGCGCGCTCGCGCTCATGAGCACGGCAGTACAGGATGCAGGAATAGTTTGCTGGGATACAAAATACTATTATTTGCTGCCCCGACCCACACAGGTGGACAGAAACGTGACCACCAGCACGGGTATCCCGAACTTCCCGGCATACACCTCGGGGCACTCCACCTTCTCCGCTGCTGCTGCCGAGGTACTGGGCTATCTGTTCCCTGATCACGCCGCCGAGATGGAGGCGCTGGCCAAGGAAGCTTCCAACTCCAGAATCTATGGCTGTATCCACTACCGGTTCGATTGCGAAGTCGGCCTGGAGTCGGGTAAAAAGGTGGGAAGCTACGCCGTTACAAGAGGGAAAAACGACGGCGCGGAGTAAAGAAAGGGTTTGATTGACTTCATATTTGTTCAGACAGGCAGACTTCGGGTGTACCGGACGTCTGCCTGTCTGTTGTTGGGACGGGCTGTTTTTTGTCATATTCGCGATCGTATATAAATTTGGGATTGCAGGAAACCCGATTCCGGTGTCTTTGTCCGGCTTTTTTAGCCGCCAGGTACAAGAGCTTTCAAATCTGTTCGTCTGACTGAGGCTTAAAAACAGTCTCAGCCTGTCAAAGGAGTTGCCATGTGATTAACCGACACATCAAGTTAATTATATATTCGGTAGTACATGTA
>JBEGNB010000084.1:0-6070 GCA_041182785.1 Bacteroidota bacterium | reverse complement strand
ATCCAGTCCGGGATCGCTGATGTAGGCCAGCGAAACGGCGTAGTTCTTGTTCTCGTCGAGTGTGGAGCGTATGGCCGACAGGTCGGGGTGCGGACTGTTGGCCAGCAGGAGTATTTTCTGGCGGGCATCGAGGATGTCCATGAAAATTTCCTTTTTGTTGTTGCTGGCAGTTGCTTCTCCCTGCAGGCCGGTTACGGAGAAAATATATTCCACCACGCCGGGCTGATCGGCTTCCAGCTGAATTTCCTTTGTGACGAAAAAGTCGTTTCCGGAAATATTGACCGGAATATTCTGCAGGTTGCGTGTCTGTCCGTCCACTACCTTGCCAACACTGAGGACGGTTTGTTGTCCGGCGCAGTTGCTTGCCGCCACGTCCACCTGTACGGTGAATTTGTCGCCGAGATATGCTATTTTATTGTGGAATACGCGTTTGACAAGCAGGTCCTTTTTGGGTGTGGTATCGCCCAGGGCTACGGTGTAAACCGGTGCTGAAAGTGGCACATCCGTATATGCCGGATTGCTTCCCTCGTTGTAAACACCATCGGATGCAATTACAACTGCACCCAGATTTTGTCCGCCATACAGGTCGTATATCCCCCTCAGCAACTCGGACATATTGGTCACCTTGTCGCCGAACTGAAAATCGTTCTTTTCGCGCACTTCATCTCCGAAGGCCAGCTCATGCACTTCATAATCGGCCGAAAGTCCGTCTTTCAAAGCCTGCCACTGCTGTTTGTAGGTATCCAGTGCTGTGCCATTCAGATCAACAGCCACACTTTCCGATACGTCCTGTGCGATCACCACCACCGGTTTTTTGGTCTCGACGAGCAGGCTCTTGAGCAGGGGTGAAAGCAGCAGTATGGCGAGCAGTGTTACCGCCAGAAAGCGCAGTGCTGCCATGATTATGGTTACTGTTCGCGGTTGTTCACGAAAGGTATTGTCGCGGTAGTACAACAGCGCGGCATAGCCTGCGCCGAGCAGTACGCAGAAGATCAGGAACCAGGCCGGGTATTGGAAAGTCAGTTCAAGCATTTCAGAATCCGGGTTGTTGAAGGACCATTAAACCCTTCAGGGGGGCGCAAAGTTGCACAATTTTCGCTACATTTGAGAAAATGAACCGCTCCTAAACCTTTTGATAACATACCCGTAACACCAGAGCGACTTTCTTTGCCCTTGCAACGACCTTGAAAAAGGGTACTTTTGCGGTTCACAACAGAACATTCAGGCATGGTGCGCTTTATCCTGTTTTTTTTTCTGGCCGCTTTTTCTCTTTCGCCGGTATCCGCTCAATCTCCGTCTGTACTGAAACGAGATGGTGAAAAAGCGTTTTCTGATGGCCGCTGGACGGATGCTCATAAATTGCTTTCTGCCTATCAGTCGGCACAACCCGGTGATGTGGGGATACTCACCAAACTGGGTATTGCCTCGTATCACCTCGGATTGGGAGCCGAAGCGCGTCGCTACCTGGAGTATGTGGTTACGGTGGCTGCGGGCGGTAAAGACCCCGAGTCGCAGTATTATCTGTCCCGGGTTTATCACGGATTGTCAGACTGGGAGCGGGCCATCGCCTCGTACAAGTCTTTCCTCAAAATTGCCGGTGAAAAACACCCATTGCGTGAAAATACTGCCGATAATATCCTTCGCTGTGTAGCCGGCTCTGTCCTGCAGCCCAACGCGGATATCGCCCTGATGGAAAATATGGGCTCTCTGGTAAACTCTCCCGGCGATGAGTTTGCTCCGCTACCCTCCCTGAATCATGCTGATCTGCTTTACTTCGCTGCCGCCCGCAAGGGCTGCAACGGCGACCTGCGCAATGAAGAGGGTTTTGAAGACCTGAACAGGGGCCGCTATTGCAGCGATATGTTCCGGGCGCGTCTGGAAAACAGCGGATGGGAAACAGCCGGCAGTATCGGCGGACTCCTGAACACTGCGCGTTTTGAAATTCCGCTGGGATTCAATGCCAACGGTCAGGTACTCTATTTCTTCCGGGGCTTTACTACCTATTCCGGACAGTTTTTCGCCGATACGGCCTCCCGGAAAGATGAATATGCACTCAATCCACCTCCTTTCGTCTCGTCTGTGCGACCCGAAGAGGGTGACACAGACCCTTTCTTTTTCAACGACCGGACGGTAGTGTTCGCCAGCCGCAGAAAGGGCGGTCAGGGTGGACTTGATCTCTGGATCACCACATTCCAGGACTCGCTTTGGTCAGAGCCCGTTAATCTGGGCAGCAGGATCAATTCGCCCTACGATGAAACTACTCCTTTTCTCGCGCGCGATGGCAGAACGCTCTGGTTCAGCAGCAACCGGACCGGGAGTATGGGCGGACTTGATATTTTCTCCGCTGTATTCGACGAAAAGAAACTGACCTGGGGAGATCCTGTAAATGCCGGTACACCGGTCAATTCACCTGCTGATGATGCCGGTTTCAAACTGTCAGCTGACGGGAGTACAGCCTTTCTGGCGTCCGATCGCTTCGGTGGTTACGGAGAGCGGGATTTGTATATTGTCTATTTCAGGGAACCACGCACAGCCAGCATGACGGCCAGTGCTCCCGGACTATTCTATGAGGTAAAAGGCAGTGCCATTCCCGACCTTCCTGTGGAAAATGTGATGCTGGCTCCGCTGTTTTATGAATCAGACACCGATTTAATGAACGAGGAGAACCGTGGAGTGCTGGAAAAAGCCATAAAAGCCGCTCTGGTTCATCCGGAGGTTCAGCTCCTTGTAACCGTGTTCAACGATGCTGCTGCCCAGTCCAGATTCGACCTGTATTCGGGCATCAAACGCGCTGAAACAGTTGGTAAAGCACTCGTTGAGGCGGGTGTGCCAGCTGTAAGGGTTCATCTCAGGTGTGTGGGTGCGTCGTACCCGCTCGCGCGTCCGATTCTCGATGATGCAGTGAATCCGGCAGCTGCCCGACTGAACCGTCGGGTCGAAATCACGCTGGTATCTGCCGAACCACTGACATTTCCCTTTCAATTGCTACGACCCCAGCTCCCCGACCCGGCACCCGGTATAGGTCGCCTCGATGAACAGTCGAAAGGGCTCGTATTCAGGGTGGAGGCAGCCACTACCCGGCAGATCCTCACAAACGATGCTATCGCCATGTTCAGCGACGTCATTATAGAAACACAACCCAAAGCCGGCACATACAGATACATGGCCGGCTGCGTGACAAAATTTGCGGAAGCCCTCGCTCTCAAAAAAGAACTGGCAGCGGCCGGTTTCCCGGACACGAAAATAAGCGCTTACGTAAATAACAGGCCCATCACCAAAGCAGAGGCGGTGAGCCTGATGAAAAAGTACCCGGAGTTGCTGGGGTATGTGAAGTTGCCTTGATACTGTCAGCAGCGCAACTGCTGACAGTATTAAGGGGCCGCTCTGAACTGTCTGTGGATATTAAGAGCGGTGATTTTTCGGAATTATTGCGTATTTTTGCGGTAAACCATTTATGTAAAAGTGTGATGAGCAAAAAAGCACTGACGCTTTCAGAAATTAACCAGGCGGTAAATTTCGATGACCCAATTGGTCCCGACCACGAATTTTTTACCGACTTTTCTCAGGTGCGTGGCGACTTTGAGGAACGTATAGTGTACGCCAACCTGAATGTTGATATAAACCAGGAACAGCTTTCGTTCAATCACGTTATTAACGGCAACAATAAAGTTACATTCTTTCTTGGCGGGATGCGCGGGAGCGGCAAAACATCCGAACTGCTGAAATATACTCAAAAGCTCAACCACGCCGACTGCTTTTTCTGTGTTACTTGTAACATTGACGAGGGGCTGGATTTGAATAACCTTGAGTATATGGATATTCTGGTTTTTCAGCTTGAAAAACTCACTGAAGCACTCAAGGTCCGCAATGTTAAAATGGACAAGGAGGTAATGACGCTGCTTAACAACTGGTTTTCGGAAACAGTCAGGGAAGTCAATAAATCAATCAAGGGGGAAGCTGGTGCCGAAATCGGTATTGAAACAGAGACAGGTATCTGGAGTATTCTGAAGATTCTGGGTTCGCTGAAACTGGGTATGTCTGGCAGTGTTGAACGTGCCACTTCCGTCAGAACCACACTGAAAAACCGTTTTGATGACTTTGCCCGCCAGTTCAATCTGTTTGTGGAAGAGGCTAACAGGGCTGTCCGTAACCACGGCCTCGGACAGGAGATTCTTTTTATTGTTGACGGACTGGAAAAAACCATGACGGTGGACACAAGAAGGAAGATCATCATGGAAGAAACCAACAGGATTCGTCAGATTCATGCAAATACTCTGTTTACTCTCCCCATCGAACTGATGCGGCAAAGACAAATTCTCAGCCAGTATTTCTTTGTGGAGATGTTTCCTTTTGTCAAAATTGTTGATCGCAACGGCAAGAGAGTCCCCGAAGCGTTCAGCAGGTTTCGGGATTTTATTTACCGCCGGATTGACCAAAAGTTGTTTGAAACCGAGGATGTAGTGAACGAAGCCATTTACTACAGCGGTGGAAGTCCACGCGAGCTGCTGAAAATCATCAAGATGTCCAATGTCTTTGCCGACCGGTCTCAGGGATTCATCAGTATGGCGGCACTAAAACAGGCACTAAAACGACTTGCCAACCAGACGGCACAGTTCATTGAACCGGAACAATGGGCCAAAATCAGGGAGGTGATTCGCAATAATGAGAAGCAGCTGGTCACGCCCTTCGATGAGGTTGTTCAGGGGTTGCTGGAACGAATCATCCTGATGGAATACAACGATGGTACTTTTAAAAGAGTAAATCCTGTACTGGAACTGTCTGATGCCTACCGCCAACTTGACATCGGTGCCTGAAGAGCTCCATCTGCTCGCCAGGGCAGTTGAAGGGGATATTTTCCATTTTGTAGTAGTACAGTGGAATTATTTCACGCAAATAAAACTGTCTGAATCTTTTTTGCGCGGGCACTTCAAAGACCGGGCAGCCATATCGGTCAAGTCAGCGGGTAATACCTATGAAGGAGTAATGCAGAAAATCAACTCCATCAGTGGGGGTTTCGTATTTTTTGAAGATTTCGATTGCTTGCTGTCAAATCCCGATATTTATATTAGTTTAAATCAGCGGAGAGGGATGTTGGCCCGAAAACCGCTGACGATTGTAGCGTTTTTACCCCCCGGAGCACATTATATCCGTCAGTGCGAAAAAAATCTCCCCGACTGGTGGTCTGTGCTTTCCTTCAGAACTGAACTCGATTTTCCCGAATCAGCCAAAACAATACTGGGTGAGTACCCGGCATATTATTCATCACTGAATCCGTGGCCTGCTCCGCGCAATCGTTACAGAGCCAACAAATTAATCAGCAGATTGAATGGAGACGACACCGAACTTTCGGAGTCTGTGAAAGCGGAACTGCTCGCCAGGTTGTTTGAAGCGCTGATTAGCGGAGGCTTTTTTGCCGAAGGAGAGTCTTTTTTCCGGGATTATCTCACAAAAGTCAGGGAAGGGAGCGAATTATACTATCGGCTGCTGGTCTATCTCGCGCGATTCAAACATCAGTTGGGGGAATTCAGGCAGGAGGCAGCACTGCTCGAAAAGGTACTTGAGGCGGGTAGGCGTTTAGACAGGCTAATCCCGTTTACAGTGGAGGATGTGAAAATTTTATTACCGGATGATTTATGGGGGACAGATATTAGTACAATTCAGTATCCTGATGATTACACCTCCGAAGCCAAAAGAAAACGCGCAGAAATATGGTTTGAACTGGGTGATTTTCAGCGGGCTGCCGGAATACTCCAGGAAGAACGAAAAAGAATTCGCCCCATATTTGGCAAAAATCACCCGATAATGGCCTCTGTAGGTGCATTCCTGGGGTTAATTTATCTCCAGCTTGGTCATCTGAAAAAAGCAGAAAAGTTATTTTCTGAAGCGCTGCATACAGATATCAGTTCATTCGGAAAAGCGCATCCTGTTGTCGCAACAGACATGTTCAATCTCGGGGTTACTTGTCTGCAGACAGGTGATAAGGACAAAGCAGCTGACTTGCTTTCATCTGCATTCAAACTTTACAGCACATCGTTTGGAAAATCGCACCCCAAAACGAAAAAAGCGAAAT
>JBEGNB010000083.1:0-6378 GCA_041182785.1 Bacteroidota bacterium | reverse complement strand
GGGCCATCCAGAGGCACACCTGCCCGGCAACCGATATAATGACGGCAAATGCGATCCGGCCGGTCGGTTCTGGGTAGGCAGTATGTCGCTGCAGGAGGAACCCGGCGCGGGCAGTCTGTACATGATAGACCACGACGGGAGCATAATCCGGCAACTGGAAGGTATAACCATCTCGAACGGTATCGCCTGGAGCAATGACTACCATACCATGTATTATATAGACACCCCCACTTTTGAAGTGGCAGCTTTCGATTATGATCTCTCCACCGGCGCTATTTCAAACCGGCGTGTGGCCATCCGCATACCCGAGTCAGACGGCTACCCCGACGGCATGACCATAGACCGGGAGGGCTGCCTCTGGATAGCACACTGGGATGGCTGGCAGGTAACACGCTGGAATCCGGACACCGGCCGGAAGCTCCAGCATCTGCCGATGCCTGTGTCCCGGGTCACATCCTGTGCTTTTGGTGGCGACACGGGAAATGACCTGTACATCACGAGCGCGCGTACGGGCCTGAGTGAAGCAGAACTGGCCAGACAGCCCCTGGCCGGTGCGGTGTTTGTGGTGAGGGGGTGAATACATAGGTTGCCTGGCGGTGCAGGTTTATCCATTCCCCAGTATCTCATACAGCAAACTTAGCTCACCAGCGTCAATATCACTCAGACTGTTTTCTTCCAGTATCAGTTTTTCGATGGCAGATGAAAAGAGCTGCCTTGTATTTTCAGATTCAATCCATCTTCTCAGAACGGAAGCTAGTTCGGAATCCCCAAAGGGACTGGATAGCTTTGCCGGGTGATGCGGATCAAATCCATGGAAATACAAATCTCTGAAATGCAACAGGCTTTCATTAGTCGCTTCTGCTTCCCATATTTCAAGTAATTCATACATTGGAAAGAGTTCCCTTAGGCCTGATCCTGCTCCCTGAAACATAATCAATATGGTCGTGATACTGTCGGAAGCAGACGGTATCGGATAGATTGAAAGGCAATGTCTGAAAAAAGCCCTTGAATATTCGCGTAATATACCTGTCTCCGTCTCGGTCCATTCGTTTTCGTCAAAGGGTATGACTCTGGAGAAAGATAACTCGGCTGAATGAGTTGGAAACTGATACAGACTGATTAGTTCCAGATATCTGGGAAGAAAGTGCTTTATCTCCTCAACGCTTGTCTTGAGTGGTTTGGCACCGTCATTATATTCTGACAACAGCTGCACGGGAATATCCTGCACACGCATGCTTGCCAGTCTTGACTCATCCTCTGGTGTCATACAGCATTCGGTACAGATATCAAGTGGTCTGGCCGGATTGTAGCGCCCGAAAATTTCGTAGGATTTGTCCGTTATTTCCTTCAACATTAGAAAAGTCCAGCTCAGTTCGCGAACATCTTTTGCTGCACCCTGTATCCCGCCCAGGCCATGGGTACGTAGGCTATCACAAGGTCCAGTACCTTGAACCACATCGGCGCCGGAATCATCTGAATGGCCATGATGCCACCTGTCAGAAATACAAAGCCGGTTATGAGTGCTGCGGACAGCCTGCGCTCGCGCGTGAGGGCTGCAGCTACAAAACCGGCCAGCAGGGTACCCAGAGCATGCGCCAGAAAGGGCATAATTAAATGGCGTAGCTCCATCAAGTGCGCACTTTGCTGAAGGCCTTTTGCCTTGGTAAAGTCGGCGCCGGGGGGCGGTGGAATAACGGAACCGCTGATGCCGACGATAAACATATTCAGTGATCCGCCGAGGAATAGTGCCAGCGCGATGGCGCCCAGTCTGAGCAAGAAGTTTTTCATAAAAAAAGGTTTAAACGGATTTCCAGGTGAATATCACAACTCCAGAATATCTCCGAACCTGGCAACGTGGTAGCCTCTCCGCTGTATCTCCTGCGAGGCCGGACTGTCGGGCAGTATGGCGGGGTTGGTGTGGTTCAGGTGAATGAAATAGATTTTTGATCGCTCCCGGGCGGGCAGCGTATCGAATTTCGCCATACTTTCAACGACGAAAGGGTGGGGGATTTCCTCCATTTTCCTGCCAGGCAATTCGGTGGCATCGTAAAAGGTAGCATCGAGGAAGGCATAGTCAACCTGACTGATTTCCTGTACGATGTCTTTCTCCCATTTCTCCCATTTGTCAATGTCGGGTATAAACAGAGCGGTTTTTTTGTTTCCGCGAATCCGGTAGCCCACTGTTTCCGAGAATTCATCGCGGTGTGGCACCAGCACAGGGGTTACTTCAATACTGCCGGCCTTTACGGGCACCCCGTCGTTCAGCTCCTGCAGGGCTATGTTTTTCCTGCTGACCAACTGGCTCCACGGACCGTTGTTTTCCAGATAGTTTTTCATCCGGGGCATGGCATATACTTTCACTTCCCGGGCATCCATGGCTTCCTTTCCCAGGTGCATGAGACCGGCATAGTGGCCGATATGTGCGTGACTGATGAAGATGCCGCCTGGTGCCTCTCCCACGCTGTCACTGGCAAAAGTTTTCAACATTTTCATCTGTGAGGCCATATCGGGCGTTGCCTCGAACAGGAAGGTCTGCTTGCTGGTGCGGTCGTAAACGCCCAGCGACACTACCCGGCGGTCGCTGGCCGGGTGATCAAAAAAATCCCGGCAACATTCTTTTTTGCAGCCTGCATGCGGAGAGCCGCCATCCTGCAGGTTGCCAAGCACAATCATGAAGGCCCCCGGCGCCTCAGGGGGTGTGGCCTGATGCATGGACAGGGCGAGCAGTCCGGCTACAGCCAGACAAAACAGGGAGATTGCGCGAACATACATAGCTGGTCAGTTTAGCATGGCGTACTTGTACAGCCAACTCTTCCTGGCATAATGTGCCCTGAAGCCGGTGATACAGTTACAGTATGGCAAAAGTAACCTTGTTATCTGTTGATTGCAAATAAAAAACAGGTTACCCGCTACTTTTTACCTCCTTTCATCCACAGGTAAACCCGGTGGCCCATTTCCGATTGGCCAGGAGTTCATAGGGTGCCCTGTCCCGATGCGAGGCCGAATCGGCCCCCGGACGCCCCGGATGACTTTTCCCTTCCCGTCTGGTATTTCCCCGAAATACATTTTTAAAAATATTTTTCTTTTAAAACCTTTATTAAAAGTAAATTTTTCTACAAAAATAAAATATTTATAAAAAAAGTTTACAAAAATAGTTTTGAAAAGAAAATAAATCTTTATCTTTGTGCCGTTGTTGAAATTAGTACTGAAAAGCTCCTTTTGTTAACCTTGTTTTAGAAAAAGTAACTGCCCGGCGTAAAGCGCCGGGTGGTTGCTTCAGCGCGATTATGGTTGTGCCGGATATCAAACTCGACGCCATTGATCTGGTTATTCTCCGCCGTCTGCAAACGGACGCGTTCATCACGCACAAGGAGATGGCTGCTGAACTGGGTATGACAGTGACGCCTGTTTACGAGCGTATCCGGAGGCTCGAAAGGTCAGGGGTAATCAAGGGCTACGCGGCCCTGATTGACAGGCAGAAGGTGGGGAAGCCCCAGGTTGCCATTTGTACAGTTTCGCTGAAAGAACATGCACTTCCCTTGCTTCAAAAATTTCAGGAAGCCGTCTCGGCATTCCCCGAGGTGACTGAAATACTGCATATTGCAGGTAATCACGATTACCTGCTCAAGGTCATAGTCGCCGACATGAATGAATACCAGCAGTTTATAGTCCATAAACTGGCCACGCTGGATAATATCAGCCACGCACAGAGCTCTTTTGTGCTCACTGAAGTGAAAAACAGCGTAGCTACACCACTATAGTCAAAGCCGGATTTGTTAATTCAGTCAGTTAGCTGACTGAATTAATATAAATTGAGTCAGTTAACTGACTCAATTTATATATTTGTGCCCTAATTCGTCCGGTATGATTGTCAGAGAAATTATGCCTCGCCTTGAGGGGCGACTTCACGAGCAAAAGATCACCTTGCTACTCGGTGCCCGCCGCACGGGTAAAACCGAATTGCTGCGTACCGTCTTCCAGAGGCGACAGGACGAGACATTGTGGCTGAATGGAGAAGATATGGATACAGCCACCTTGCTGGAGTACCGCTCGGAGGCAAATTACAGAAGAATACTCTCGGGAAAGCGGCTGCTGATTATTGACGAGGCCCAGTATATCCCCGATATTGCCAGGAAGGCCAAGCTGATGATTGATACCATACAGCCATTACATATAATACTGACGGGGTCTTCAGCTTTCGATCTGGTTCAGATGGGCGACCCGCTGGTGGGAAGGAGTATTACGCTGCAACTTTTTCCACTCTCGTACAGTGAATGGAGTCAGCAGGAAAGTCCCGCCGAGGCAGGCAGGTTACTCGAAGACAAGTTACTGTATGGAAATTATCCGGAGTTGACACGCACCAGTAACAGCTCTCAGCGTATTGAGTACCTGAGGGAACTGGTCAATACTTATCTCCTGCGCGATATTCTTGCATTCGATGCGGTGAAAAATGCCCGTAAACTGCAATCGCTGCTTCAATTAATTGCATTTCAGATTGGCTCGGAGGTCTCCACGGATGAATTGGGTAAACAACTGGGGATCAGTAAAAATACTGTTGATCGTTATCTGGATCTCCTGTCAAAAGTTTTTATTCTTTTCCCGAGAACCGGATTCAGCAGAAATCTCCGAAAAGAGGTGGTTAAAAGTAAAAAATGGTATTTTTACGATAATGGTATCCGCAATGCTGTGCTGGGCGACTTCACCCTGCTCAGCCTGAGGACCGACAAAGGACAACTATGGGAGCAGTACTTCATGGGTGAACGGCTTAAACACAATGAATATCAGGGGATACCACCCGAGAGCTTTTTCTGGAGAACGTATGATCAGCAGGAAATTGATCTCGTTGAACTGCGCGGACAACAAATCACTGCCTTCGAGTGTAAATGGAAGGAGTCTTCCTCCAAAATTCCCGCGGCTTTTGCCAAGGGTTATCCGGATGCTGTTTTTCACACGGTTCATCCGGGTAATTTTACCGACTGGCTGTAGGGTGTGTCTGAAATGCCGGATTTGATATCCGTATTTTGACTGTACAAAAATCGTGTTTTCTTAATATTGTTTTAATATTTGTGAATGATTGCCCATTTTTGCATCGAACAATCATTCCGACAATATGAAGAAACTGTTTTCCCTGATGCTGCTCTTTTGTGCAGCCTTGCTCAATGCTCAGTCAACTGTCTATACCATTGATTTCAACAACTACACCGCCGGTAATCTGAACGGTCAGGATGGCTGGAAAACCTTCCGTGAATGGCAGGGTAATGTGGATTTTCAGGTATCCGAGACGGCCGGTCCCACTACGGTGGACGGTAGTCAGGCTATCTACTTCACCAATGCCGGTCCGGGTGTAGGTCGTGTGGCTACCCGCAAACCCTCTCCGAATTTTGACTTCAATTTCAAAGGTGGCGGCCTTCGTATCCTCGAGTTCGATATGCATGGCTGCTGGTGGGGTACCTGGGTATGTATCGGCTTCGACAAGAACGGGAACGGTAAAATGACCCCGAATCAGGGTAATATTGAACCCAACGAGGGTGGTCTCATCTTCGGGATCTCCGGATATGATTTTCCGAATTCCAGCCGGGTTGTACTGCCGTCAGGCACTACTTATAATTTCACTATGGATGCCGCAAATAACAGCCGCTGGTCGCGTGTGCGCCTGTCTATTGACCTCGATGCCAATGGCGGACAAGGTTCTCTGTCGGTTTCCATGCGCGAAGACCTGATCGGCGGCAGTCCGTATGTACCCGTCGAGGGCGCCCAGGATCTGAATTTGTTCCTTGATCCCGGCTCCGGCTTCAACGACGATCCTGAGAAATGGGATGCTATCTCCCTGCAGGTACAGGGCGCTACCGGTGCTTTCGATAATCTGATCTTCACAAAACCCAGTCCCACCTACCAGTTCATCAACTTCCCGGCTGTCCCTGATCGGCTTACTACCGACGGGCCCTACCTGATGTCGGCAACCGCCAGTTCCGGACTGCCTGTATCTTATGAGGTGGTGAGCGGTCCGGCTACCGTGACCGGCAATGTGATTGTACTCACTGGAGAAAAAGGCTTCGTGACGATTCGTGCCCTGCAAACAGGCGGCAATGGCTTCGATGCTGCCGCTCCGGTGGAAAATACTTTCGAGGTAGTCTTTGCCGGCGATTTCCCGCCATCACTGGATCTCAGAACGCCTGTAAACGGAGCAAAAGTGGCTATCCCTCAGGGCCTGTCGCCCATGTTGCTGTCGGCTTATGCTTCCGTGGAACATGCCGATATTCTCTCTGCCGACAGGATCCATTTCGAAATCGGTAACGAAACGGTGGTGGCCCAAAATCACCAGAATGGTCATTTCACAGCCTGGTGGACTCCCCCCGCTTACGGCACCTATAACATGAC
>JBEGNB010000082.1:0-5973 GCA_041182785.1 Bacteroidota bacterium | reverse complement strand
TTTACACCCAGAAACTGCCAGTATCCCACCTTTTCGGCCAGATCCAGTCGTTCCTTGAGTGCCTCGTACTCGGCGTAAGTGGAGTTGGGTCGGCGCATCCATTTCCAGTAGTTGGCACCTGGATCTTCTGCCCAGGAGAATTTCTCTATGTAGATGACATCATCTCCGAGTTTCTGCATACTGCTGCGGATATTGTCCTCCAGCGAGTTGACGGCGCTCTTCACGCCGATAATACAGAATATTCCTATAGTTACCCCCAGGAGCGACAGGAAGGAGCGGAGTTTGTTCGCCATCAGCTGCTGCCACGCCTGTGCAGCGCCCTCGTACACGATTCGAAGGAATTGTTTCATTTTGCCAGATCAACAGGACTGCATTATTGCAACCGGCCCAAATGTAGGGCACTTTTCGCGCGTGCGTGTGCACGATTCGATGAAAACGGACTGTATTTCTACCAAAGGCGTAAATGTTATTCCTCTGATTCGTAGAATACCTTGTAATACTTCTTTCCTTTTTCTTCATCGAACCCCCGTTCAATCAGGTCGCGACGGCCGTGGACGTATATGTGGAAGTTTTTGTCGAGTTTGATGATACTTTTGAATATCTTGAACTCCTTTTTTACGGCCTGCTGACTGATATCAAACTTGTCTTCCAGCGGCAGGGCATACGCTTTGGCATATTCTTCCCTGAATTCGCGGAAGGCGTCCTGCTGCTCCTCTTCCTTGAAGAGCGTTTGGGTAAAGTCTTCCACTTCGAACAAATCATTGTCCTTGAAGTAGTCGCCGGAGCGGTTGAGCAGATCAATGGTATCGGTGCGGTCGAGGCCGAGTTGAAAGGGCGCTTTCTGCGTGATAAATTCCCCTGCCAGCTGTATATAATGCCGGGTATTGAAATAATTGTCTTCGATAGGACGTATGCGGAGAAACTCGTCTTTCCAGAACGAGCGTTCATCTTTTTTGGAAACCGTATCAATGGCGCACAGTCGGTATCCTTCCGCTTCGTCGGTGTTAAATATGAGTGCGGCGATGGACAGTTTCCCGGTTGGTATTCCGTCGAGCACATTCAGAGTAAACGATTCCTGAGAACGTTCGGTTTTCAGGAATGAGTCTTTGTTCTGTACCTTCCAGAGACCTATTGCCGTTACCGGTTCTCCGTGGAGCATCAGATCCTCAAAATAGCCCAGAAAAAACTCTCCGCCCTGTATTTTCGGGTTTTCGCAACACTGATACAGCAGCTGTGCCAGTTTTCCGGCCTCATCGCTGCAGGTTTCGGGATCATTGAAGACAGTATTGCAGATCTGATAAAGCTGGTGATTGCTCACATCCTCATCGTGATGGAAATAGAAGAACTCCTCTGTTTTTTCAAAAGGTTTCAGCATGGCTGACAGGATAACCTCTTCGGCATAGTCGTGCAGTGGGATCAGCGTTCTGGATGGAATGACCACACCTTCGAATCGCTGTTTGTTACCTACCCATGAGGCGGTGAAGCGGGTTAATCTGGCGGCAGAATAGTCTAGCATATTGAGTTGTGCTTGAGGTGATCGGAGGGTCAAAATTCAGGAGAATTTGTCAAAGAAAAAATTTGAATGATCTTCGCACCTGCATAAAATGAAATTACCTTGAAAATTGCCGTAAATACCCGTTTTTTATTGTCGGGCCAGTTGGAGGGTTTTGGCTGGTACACGCACGAGATTGTGAGCAGGATGGTAAAAAATCATCCTGAGGACCAGTTTTTCTTCTTTTTCGACCGGCCGTACGACCCCCGGTTTGTTTACGGGCCCAACGTGACGCCTGTGGTGCTTTTCCCGCCCGCCAGGCATCCGTTTCTTTTCGACTGGTGGTTCGAGTGGTCGGTGCCGCGTGCATTGAAACGTTGTGGCGCTGATGTGTTCTTTTCTCCTGATTCGATGTGCAGTTTGCGCACCGACATTCCGACGGTTATGACTTGCCACGATCTGGTTCCGCTGCATTTCCCGGAGCAGGTGGAGCGACGGCACCGTGCCTATCTTCAGCGAAAGCTGCCTTTGTGGTTTGAGCGGGCAGATCACCTGCTCACCGTATCGGAGTTTGTAAAGAACGATATGGTAACAACCTGTGGTATTGCTCCGGAGAAAATAACCGCTGTGTACAACGGTTGCCGCGACGATTTCCGGCCGCTGTCTGCCGAGCAGGTCAGGGATGTTCGTGAAAAATATTCGTCGGGACAGCCCTATTTCTTCTATGCCGGCGCTATTCATCCCCGAAAAAATATCCATCGGCTGATAGAGGCTTTTGATCAGTTCAGGTCGGTTTCCGGGGTACGGTGCAAGCTGCTGCTGGCCGGACGATTCGCCTGGCAGACGGGCGAAATACGCCTCGCCTGGGAAAATGCCCGTTTCCGGGATGATATCGTGTTTCCGGGCTACGTGGGTGCGGAAGAACTTCCGTTACTCACAGGTGCTGCACTGGCATCCACCTATGTTTCGCTGAGCGAGGGTTTCGGACTGCCGCTCGCCGAGGCAATGGCCTGTGATGTACCTGTTATCACGTCGGACGCGAGTTGTCTTCCTGAAGTGGCCGGTGATGCCGCTCTGTTGGTCAATCCGTTTGACACGGCATCAATAGCCGCCGGAATGAGTGAAGTTTTTTCGAATGAATTGCTCCGGAACGATCTCGTAGCACGCGGGCGCGTACGCAGGAGAGAGTTCAGCTGGGAGAAAGCTGCGGAGGTGGTGTGGGAAGTGGTGAAAGGGGTATGTAGGGTGTAGGGTATAGGGTATAGGGTATGTTTGGGGGAAGGGTCTGATTTTAGATTGAATATACTGACGGGAGAATACGGGGAGGGCAAATACCCTGTACCCCATACCCTGTACCCAAAAAACTCAGGCAGCCGCAACGATGCGACCTTCGGAGGCTGTCATGACAGACTGCGGGCCGGTTATCATGGCGGCAATCTGGGAGAGCGTATATTGACTCTGAATCAGGGAATAGACTTCCATCGCCTGATCCCGCGTTATGGACGGGAATTCATCGAGGAATTCATTCACGCTGACTCCGATTCTCATGTAATCGAAGAAAGTTTCTACGCGGATACGGGTACCGCTGAAGACGGGTTCTCCGTCTTGCACTTCCGGGTGGATAGTGATGGATGCGAACTCTTTCATGGCCGGTGCTGCTGTTACTGTGTCTGATAACCTTGGACCGGGATTATACAATGCACTCATTACAAGGGATTAGTTAGAGTGAACAAATGGATTAAATCAAATAACAGCAGCGAAGTTAGCAAAATATAAATTACCTGTATGCAGGGTTCGGCAAAAAAAAAATAATTTTTCAAAAAAAGCCGTTTTCTCGTACTTTCGACCGCTTACAGGTACTTATCACCCGTTTCCTTTTTAACCAGCGCAGTTATGGCCTTGATCTCCTGTTCCTTATTCTTTGGATATACGAGCAGTACGTCATCTTCATCCACGACGATATAATCGTTAAGGTCCTTGAGTACGGTGAGCTTGCCGGCGGGTGTTCTGACGAGGCAGTTGGTGGTATCCAGGGCCATGGTGGTACCTCCTACCATGGCGTTTCCCTGTTCATCATGCGCGAGTTCGTGGTAGAGACTGGCCCATGTTCCCAGGTCGCTCCAGCCGAATTCAGCGGGTAGTGTATAGACGTTGTCAGCCTGTTCCATGATGGCCACGTCAACCGCTACATTTCTTGTTTGCGGGTACTGGTGATTGATGAAGGTCTGTTCGTCGGCGGTATTCCACACGCCGTCGCCCTGGCAGAGCAGGTCATAGACGTCTGCTGCGTGGCGCTGGAAGGCGGAGAGAATGGATTTTACGTTCCAGACGAATATTCCGGCATTCCAGAGGTATTCACCGGAGGCTACGAATTGCTTTGCGGTATCGAGATCTGGTTTTTCGGCGAATCTTTTCACCTTGAAGATGCCTGGTTCCACTTCGTTTTCCATCTGGATATACCCGTACCCTGTGTCGGGTCTTGATGGCTGTATGCCGAGGGTGAGCAGCGCATCATTACCTGCTGCGAAGCCGAGTGCCTGTTGAATTTTATCAAGGAAGGCTTGTTCCTTCAGTACGATATGATCGCTTGGTGCGATGACAAAGTTGGCATCGGGGTCGAGTGCTGCCAGTTTGAGGGCAGTATAGCACACGCAGGGGGCCGTATTATTGCGGCTGGGTTCGCAGAGAATCTGGTTGTCGGTGAGTTCGGGGAGTTGTTCCCTGATCAGATCCTTGTAGGCTGCGTTGGTAACGATAAATATATGGCTTGCCGGGCAGATGGGCAGAAATCGCTCGAAGGTGAGTCTGAGGAGACTTTTACCGGTTCCGAGCATGTCGAGGAACTGTTTGGGGCGTGCTTCTCGGCTGCCTGGCCAGAACCTGCTGCCGACGCCCCCGGCCATGATGGCCACATAGGTGTGTTTTGCGTTCATGTAATGTATCAACTTGACTGCAAAAATACATTTAAGTAGTTACAATTAGTTCTTTGCTCATAGTTTATCGCGCACTTCTTCGTAAACCGCCCTGATTCCGGCCTCCAGTTCTATCCGGGCGCTCCAGCCCATGGTATTGAGTTTGCTCACGTCGAGCAGCTTGCGCGGAGTGCCATCGGGTTTTGAGAGGTCGTTGGTGATTTTTCCTTCAAACCCCACAATCCGGGCTATCATCTGTGCCAGCTCCTGAATGGACAGATCGGTTCCGGTACCTATATTGACGAATCCGGGTTCGCTGAAGGTATCCATCAGAAACAGGCAGGCATCAGCGAGGTCATCCACGTGCAGGAATTCCCGTCGGGGAGTACCGGTGCCCCAGATTGTCACTTCGCCGAGTCCGTCGCGCTTTGCCTCGTGAAACCGTCTGATGAGTGCCGGCAGTACGTGGCTGTTTTCCGGGTGGTAGTTGTCGTTTGGTCCGTACAGGTTGGTGGGCATTACACTGATGAAATTGCAACCGTACTGATACCGGTACGCATCACACATCTTGATACCGGCTATCTTGGCAATGGCATAGGGCTCATTTGTTGGTTCAAGTTCGCCTGTAAGGAGGGCGTCCTCTCGCAATGGCTGTGGTGCCATTTTGGGATAAATACACGAAGAACCGAGGAAAAGCAGCTTTTTTACACCATATATATGTGCTGCGTTGATGACATTTGCCTCCATCATCAGGTTGTCATAGATAAACTCGGCCCGATAGGTATTATTGGCGTAAATCCCGCCTACGCGCGCGGCCGCGAGGAATACTATATCAGGTTTTTCTCTTCTGAAAAACTCGTTGACTTCCAATTGATTGCGAAGATCAAGCGCATTTTTGCCTGCCAAAACGAGATTGGAATATCCCTTGTTATGCAGGGCTCTTGTGATGGCAGATCCCACCATTCCGCGGTGTCCGGCGACGAGTATCCGGGAGGCTTTTTCCATGAAAAAAATCATTTTTTATTAATAATATGCTGGAAATTTGAAAAACGGGATTACTTTTACAGCATATTCAACGCAAAAATCAAATACAATTATGAGCAAAATTTTTGACGAAATCAAACAGAAGATCGCGGAAGTGGAATCTGATGTTCGCAAGTTCAATGATGGAAACAATGCTGCGGGCGGTCGTGTACGCAAAGCCATGCAGGACATCAAGAAGCTTGCACAGGATCTTCGCCAGGAAGTGTTGACCGTAAAAGAGGCGCGAGCCAGTCAAAAGTAACACTGTATCAGCGAGGAAATGACTACGGCGGGGCGACAATTGTTGTCCCGCCGTTTTCTTATCCGGCGGTGTGCGGCACTTTCAGTCTGCGTTTGTTTTTCAGATACTGCCTGAGCGCCAGTGCGGCGGCAACTGCTGCATTTTCCCGATCCATCTCAACCAGTTTTGCCGGCGTGTAGTACTGGTTTACGAAGTGTGTGTCGAAGTCGGCACTCACGAATGCCTCGTGGTCCATGACAAACAATCCGAAGGGCAGGGTAGTAGCCACGCCTTTTACTTCGTAC
>JBEGNB010000081.1:0-6880 GCA_041182785.1 Bacteroidota bacterium | reverse complement strand
TAATATTATATCGGATCGCCTTTCTGATACCCTCGGTTGTTCGGGTTATCATACGCGACTGGACAAGCGCCGAGTGCAGGTACAGATTATGTGGCATAACAGTGGCTCCGATGATACCAATAGCGATAATCAGGGCGTCGGAGTCGGGAATAGAGGGTATGAATCCGGTGGCGACATCCGGGAGATAAGGATTGGCCAGCAGCATCTGAATACCAAAAGCCACCCCAATTACCAGTACCAGTCCGAGTATGAAAGCTTCCAGTTTTCTGATTCCCAGCTGCATAAGCATAAGCAGGAGAAATGAGTCGAGGATACTGATGGCAATCCCCCAGATCAGGGGTAATCCGAAAAGCAACTGGAGGCCTATAGCCATACCGACCACTTCTGCCAGATCAGTTGCGGCGATGGCGATTTCAGCCAGCAGGTAATTGAAGATATTGGTGGCGGGGTGGTACAGTTCCCGCGAGGCCTGGGCCAGATCCCGTTGAGCTACTACTCCAAGGCGGGCGCACATACTTTGAAAAAGCAGCGCGATCAGATTGGACATGAGCAGTACCCATAGCAGCGCGTAACCATACCGGCTGCCACCAGCCAGGTCAGTAGCCCAGTTACCCGGGTCCATATAGCCTACACTAACCAGGTATGCGGGGCCGAGGAAAGCAAACAGGCGTTTCCAGAAACCACCTTTGACGTCCGTTTGTACCGTTGAATTGACTTCGGAGAGTGATTTTTGAGACATTGGACAAATGTTGGATGAGCGAGTTGCAAAAAACGCAACAAATATGCTGTTTTCCGGACATTTTATGGCTGGATATCTTATAAGTTTCGGGCAATAGACAAAAAAATACCATATTTACCGCGAAAATCTGACAAAGCTGAAACTGTTTGAAGATACGGACCTGAAATTTTGTGGTGGTGAGTATCCCGACATGTTGTGTGCGTCAGAAGTCGAATCATTTTTTCATTTTTGCTCTCACAAACTCAACTATACATTTCAAATTGATGAAGCAATACTTTTTTTCAGCAGCATTTCTGGTAATGTCCGGAATATTGGCTGCTCAGGAGAAACCTGCGCTGACAGATCTTTCCTTCTGGAAGCCTGCACAGGCAAAGAACTGGCAGGTTGCCGGATCGGTAAATGCAGACCTGCGCAAAAATGAAGCAATGAAAGCCGGGAGCGGAACAGGGATACTGGTAAATCTTCCGGACGACAAGAACAGAGCCAATCTGCTTTCGGTTGCTGAATACGGAGATGTGGAAGTTTCGTTCGATTTTATGATGGCCAAACATTCCAACTCCGGATTTTATCTGCAGGGAAGGTATGAGGTACAGTTACTCGACAGTTGGGGGCATCAGCAGCCAACTTATGGCGATTGCGGGGGAGTATATGCCAGAAGGAGATGGAATCCGAATGAACAGATGTTCGACGGTCACCCGCCCAGGCTGAATGCCTGTCTGGCCCCGGGCCTTTGGCAGCACCTCGACATCAGCTTTCAGGCTCCCCGTTTCGATGAGACAGGAAAGAAAATTGCCAATGCGAGACTGCTCCGGGTGGTACTCAATGGATATGTAGTTCAGGAAAATATAGAACTCACGGGTCCGACAGGAGGACCCATATCAGAGCAGGAAGCTGCCAGGGGACCATTTATGATTCAGGGAGATCATGGTCCGGTGGCTTTCAGAAATTTCGTGATAACCGACAAAAGTGGCGATCAGGTTAAAGGTGGCCCGTTCAGCTACAAAGTTATTTACGGTGATTTTCGCTATCCGGAAGACTTTGCCGGTAAAAAAGTGGAAAAAACAGGTGTTTCAGAAAAGCTGACCTGGGAGGTTGCGGGCAAAGAAAATGGCTATGCCATCATTTTCAACGGAAAAATGAATAGTCCGAATGCCGGAAAACACCGCATTGTACTGCAGGCAGGTGGAAAAACCATACTCAGGATTAACGGAAAGGAGGTAATGGCCGACAGGTGGACCTATGTTGCAGATCAGAGAACGGCAGAAGTGGAGCTGGCCGCCGGGCAGTGGGAAATCGAACTCACCAATTACAAAATGGATGGCTGGATGACCCCCTACCTGGGATTGTGGATAGAGGGACCGGGTGCACGGGCGTCGGAGTTTCATTCGATGGGCTCAGCGCTGGCACTTGAGGCAGCTGATCCGATTGAACTGGATGCCAACGTACCGGTAGTTTTCAGGTCATTCATGGATATCACAATGCCCAACAGCGTGAGAGGAGACAAAAATTTCATGGGTTACGAAGACCCTCATAAAAAGCGCGTAGTTCACGCTGTGCATGTGGGTGATCCTTCGAAACTGCACTATACCTATGATCTGGATAACGGATCTCTGGCTCAGGTATGGAAAGGAGGTTTTCTGAACACATCGCCCATGTGGGACGACCGTGGAGACGGATCCTCGCGCCCGCGCGGACCCGTACTCGCACTGGATGATATTCAGACTGTTGTTGCAAAGACGGGATTGTTTGATATGAAATCATCTGAGCATGATCCGGTAAGTGGTTATAAACCAACTGGTTATAATATTGATGCAGAGGGCTATCCCGTATTTCGCTACGAACTGACAAAAACCGGAACCGAGGTACAGGACCAGCTTCGAGTAATCAACGGGGAATCGCTGATGCGAACCCTTACATTCAGCAGTGCCAATGCTGCGGAGGGTTATATTGTCAGACTGGCAACGGGCAGAAGTATTGAAAAGGTTGATGATGGAGTCTGGGTTGTGGATGACAAGCGGTATTACATCCAGACAAAGGCCAATGCAGGCGTGGAGACATCGCAGGGTGTTTCTGTTTTATACGTGGTGCCTGCCAGCGACAAGGTGGAGTGGCAGGTACACTGGTGATTTGCCTGCGAACCTCTGCAACTATTTTTCAAACCATTGCTTTTCAACTGAATACGCGATCAAAAACATGAAACATATCACACTTTTACTGTTATTTCTCTCTGTCATTGAACTGAATGCGCAGAGTACGCCGCATGCACCCAAAGAAGACGATTATTACAGAATCATCAAGGTACCCATTCCGGAAGGAGTCGTACTGGAGGTAGGAGGTATTTGTGCGCTCAACGACGGAAGTGTAGCTGCGAGCACGCGGAGGGGTGATATCTGGGTAGTCGAGAACCCGTCGTCGCTGAAACCCAATTACAGGCGTTATGCTACAGGTTTGCACGAGATACTGGGACTGGCAGAAAAGAACGGGAACCTGTATTGTGCACAGCGCGGAGAGCTGACAAGGCTTACAGACGGAAACGGAGACGGTCGGGCAGACAAGTACGAGACAGTGTACGCATGGCCTGTTTCGGGCCATTACCATGAATACAGCTTTGGTCCAAAACTAACACCCGAAGGCGATTTTCTGGTTACCGGTAATGTAAGCTTTGGTTCAACAGACTGGTGGTCGGGCAAGAGCATAGTACCGTGGAGGGGCTGGACGATGAAGATAACGGAGGATGGCAAAATGCAACCCTTTGCGGCCGGAATGCGTTCGCCATGCGGTATAGGCATGGTGAATGGCGAGTTTTTCTACGGCGACAATCAGGGAGACTGGATGGGATCCGGATTTATTACCCATGTTGAGCAGGGCGATTTCGTTGGACACCCGGCTTCACTGAATTGGGCCGACAGGCCTGAATCACCGGTAAAAATGCGGCAGGAAATGGTTTACAAACAGGTGGATCCGCGCGATGATTCGCGAAAGAAGCCAGAGTATATTGCCGAAGAGCCAGCGACTACCATTTATGAAATTGGCCACAAAACCTATCCATACATGCAGGTGAAGAGTCCAGCCGTGTGGTTGCCGCATGGCGTGCTTGGTGTTTCAACCTCGGAAATACTGCCTGATGAAACAGGTGGCAGTTTTGGTCCCTTTGCTGGACAGTTATTCGTAGGAGATCAGGGAATGTCCAAGATAGCCCGTGTTTTTCTGGAAAAAGTGAACGGTCAGTGGCAGGGCGCCTCCTTTGATTTCAAGAGTGGTTTCAAGTCGGGAGTGTTGAGGATGTGCTGGGGAAAGGAAGCCGGAACCATGTATGTAGGTGGAACAAACAGGGGGTGGGGCAGTACAGGCAAGGAGCCGTACGGACTGGAGCGCCTGGTGTGGACAGGACAGATGCCATTTGAAATGAAAGCGGTGCGAGCCATGCCCGACGGGTTTGAGATCGAGTTCACACAACCTGTGGACAAAACGACGGCGCAGAATCCTGAAAGTTACACGGTCAGCAGCTACACCTACAAGTACCATCCTGTTTACGGCAGTCCGATTATCAATTTCAGGGAGCACAACGTACTGGGAGTCAAGGCCAGTACAGACGGACTCAAGGTACGCGTGGTGGTTGACAGTCTGAGAGAAGGATATATACATCACATACAGCCGGTGGGAGTAACGAACTATACAGAGGGGAAAACCCTGTTACATCCTGCCGCCTACTACACACTGAACAGCATCCCTGCCGGAGAGAAGGCCGATTTCAGGCTGGAGGCGCCGAAGGCTAAAACCGGCGCTGTGGCTCCGGCCAAAGATCCGGGAAGTGCTGTGAATACACCGGATAACCAGATGAAAGAGGCGCGTCCGAGTACGGCAGGCGAGGCGAAGAAGCCGGCCCCGGCCAAACCGGCAGGCACAGCCGGAGTGAGTGAAGCAGAGGTAAAGGCATTACTGAACAAATATACCTGCAGTTCGTGCCACAAGACGAATGAGCGGGCAGTTGGTCCGGCATACAAGGATGTTGCCAGGAGAGGCTACACTGTTCAGCAGATAGTTGCACTGGTTTACAATCCGAAACCTGAGCACTGGCCTGATTACACCCCAATGGCACCCATGCAGCATGTTCCCAAAAAAGACGTGGAAAAAATTGCAGCCTGGATTAATACCCTGAAATAGGCGGAAGCGTTGGGATGTAACGGGCTGGAAGGTCGTTGGAAAGTAACTACTTGAATGGTATCAAGAACATGACCAGGATTCTCTCGTCGAGTCAAAAAGGGCTCATTTTTCGCTATTTTTCAACCTTTGTAGTTGTGTAACTCCGGCTATGCACCTTCGAAGAGGTAAAGAATAACAAAAAATACTCCTATTTTTGCCATCGGCAGAAAATCATGGTCGTGCTCTAGTAACTTTGCAGCGTCAAGCATTTGATATGACTAACCCGCCACTTTACAGGATAAAAGAGAATGGATACTTCGGTTTTATAAATTCCGGAGGAGAAATCGCTGTGGAACCGCAATTCCTTGAAGTAGGAGAATTCAGCGAAGGGTTCACACATGCCCGATTGAATGGGCAGTGGGCTATTCTGGACCAGTATGGCCGGCTGTATATACGCCGGCTATACCGATCTGTTGGTACGTTTCACAACGGGCGTGCCCGCGTGCAGGTAGTGCATTCCTGGGGCTTCATTGATTACACCTGCCGCGAGGTTATCCTGACAATATTTGACGAAGCATCGGATTTTCAGGAGGGTCTGTCGGCAATTACATTTGAGGGTCGGGCCGGATACATCAGGGAAGATGGTTCATTTGCCATCAAGCCGCAGTTTTCCGCTTCAGGAAAATTCAGTGGAGACATGGCCCCGGCTGCCAAAAACGGTGTATGGGGATTCATCAATCGCCAGGGAGAGTATGTGGTGTCGCCGGTTTGGGACAGGGCTTCCTCATTTCATGGAAATGTAGCAGTTGTGGGCAAAAAAGGGTTATGGGGGCTGGTAGATCGTTCCGGCAGAGAACTGGTTGCCCCCCGCTTCGAATTTGTGAAAGGATATGCAGAGGGGAAGTTTTACGATGGAATGGCCCTGGCATACAGGGATGGCAAATACGGTTATGTCAGTGAAAGCGGAGATGTTGCCATAGAGCCGATGTTTGATATGGCCGGAGATTTTGCTGAAGGCCTGGCACTGGTAGAGATAAACGGAGCATACGGATATATTGACAAGACGGGCAAGCTGGTTATCATGCCCAAGTTTGAAGATGCAGGTATATTCTCCGAGGGGGTAGCCCACGTATGCAATAATGGCAAGTGGGGATACATTGATTCGGATGGAAAAATTATCATCCCCGCAATTTACGACATGGCCGAACCGTTCAGGAATGGACTGGCGCTTGTAGCCATGAATGGCAAGTGGAGCTATATCAACCGCGACAAGGAGACTGTCTGGCAGGAGAAGTAGAAGCAAAAATTCAACACCATATTATTATGAGGACATTCATCGTAACAGCGCTCATGGCGCTGGCGAACTTCCTGTGTTCACAGACTACTGTACTCCATTGCGGGAAAATAATAACGATGGCGGGAGAGCCGCTGTCCAACTCTTCCGTGGTGGTGGTAAACGGGAAAATTGACCGTATTGAGAAGGGGTTTGTCACAGTGCCAGACGGGGTGAAACTGGTAGATCTGAAGAAAAGGACGGTGATGCCGGGTCTGATAGACTGTCACGTACACCTCGAATGGGAGCAAAGCAGGAGTTCGTATAATGAGCGCTACACCCTGAATGAAGCCGACATAGCCTTCCGGGCAGCAGTTTATGCACGGCGTACGCTCAATGCCGGATTCACGACAGTCAGAGATTTGGGTGGAACCGGAGTGAATATTGCCCTGAGAAATGCCATCAACAGCGGCTGGGCTGTCGGGCCAAGAATAATTACGGCGGGCAGAGCCTTGAGCATAACAGGAGGACACGGCGACAATACAACCGGAGGGAAATGGGACCTATTTGACCCGCCGGGACCGGAGTTGGGTATTGCCGATGGCCCCGATGAGTGCCGGGAGGCAGTCAGAACCCAGGTAAAGCGCGGAGCGGACTGCATCAAGGTATGTGCTACGGGTGGCGTTCTGTCGCTTGCCCGTGACGGGAGGCTGCCACATTACAGC
>JBEGNB010000080.1:0-2697 GCA_041182785.1 Bacteroidota bacterium | reverse complement strand
GTGTAGCCAATATCAAGGGGCGCGATGAAATCATAGCACTACTGGGCGGGCTTGGTGCACTCTGGGCCACTTTGAAGTATTTCGATACCAATAAATCCGGATGGCTCTGGACATCAGCGTTTTTCCTGTTGCTGGGAATGCTCTCGAAAGAAAACACCATTACCTTTCTGGCAGCGATACCGCTCACGGTTGCCAGTTTCACTTCCGTTTCAAGAAACAGGGCCATTTCAGCAGCACTGCCACTGCTTTTTTCGGTATTTGTATTCATACTGATTCGATATCAGGCTCTCGGCTACATGCTTAACCACGGCAAAACCGGGACAGACATCATGAACGAGCCGTTTCTCGGTATGAGTTTCGCTGAAAAATCTGCCACCATATTTTTAACACTCGGATGGTATGTCAAACTGCTGTTTGTGCCGTACCCGCTTACTATTGACTATTACCCCTACCATGTTCCCAAAGTCACCTGGACGGAATGGAAGTCGCTTCTTTCGCTTGCTGGTTACGTTGGCATGACATACTGGGCGGTAAAGAACCTGAAAAAGCACACCATTCCCGCGTACAGCATCCTGTACTTCCTGCTTACGCTGAGTATTGTGAGCAATATTTTTGTGTCGGTAGGTACTTTTATGAACGAGCGTTTCCTTTACATGCCCTCGGTAGCATTCAGCCTGATTGCCGGATGGTTCTTCGCCAGGAAACTTCCCGAATGGCTGAAGGAAAGGCAAGACTCTGCCTACCCGCTGGGTATGATCCTTGTTGCAGGAATTCTGGGTATGTACTCTTATGTAGTTGTAAAGCGTATTCCAGACTGGCAGGACGGGCTCACCATCAATGCCGCGGCGGTGAAGGTCTCCCCCAATAGTTGCCGATCTCACACATTTTATGTCACCGGACTTTACGACAACAAGTACAAGCTCACCAAGGACAAGGCCGAAAAAGAGATGCTGGTGGATACTATGGAGTATCACATCAAGGAGGCGCTCCGCATCAATCCGAACTACAGCGCCGCACTCATTATGAAATCGGCTGTAGCCGCCGCACGCTTCGATCTCGATCACCAGCTCGACAAACTGTTCCATCAGTTTGAGGACGTACTGGAAAAAATACCGTACAACAACAATTTCCGCTCATTCCTGGACCAGTATATGGTTTACCTGAATGGAGCCAACTCAGACAAGTACAATGCCTTTTGCTATCGCGTTGGATACGAATTTTTCTACAAGCAGAAGAAAGATTACCAGACGGCTGTCAAATTCCTTCAATATGGAATTGACCGTCAGACTGAAGATATTCGACTGCTGGAATCAATGTCTGAAGTGTACAAGGCAATGGGCGAAACGGCAAAATCTGCGGAAATGCAGCGACGCGCAGATGCGCAGAAGTAAGATTATCATCGAATTCGCACCAATATGAAGATTCATCATCCCCGATCGGCCAGCTTCACACTATTGCTGAATTCAATACGCATTTTTACTGCCATCGGTACCATTTTGGTGCCGGTGGCAGTATTAACCGCCGGCTGTGGACCCACCAGTACCCCCCTGGATGCCGAAACCAGGCTGGAAATAGATACTACTGTATCCAATCAGTTATTGTATGTCAGGAAAGAAACAGACAGTATTTGCCGTGAATATGAAAAACAGCATCTTGAAGAGCTGGTTGATTCCATTAAAAAAGTCAGGGAAGCGGAAATTGCCCGTCAATTAAAAACCATCCCGAGATAAAAAGACCTGTTTACTGCTTCAGTACCCGAACTACAGCGCGGGCTACGTTCTGCCCGTCCATGGCAGCCGATATGATTCCTCCGGCATAACCTGCCCCTTCGCCGCAGGGAAAGAGTTTCTCCACCTCCGGGTGCATTAGTGTTTCTGCATCCCTCGGGATCCTGACCGGTGCACTGGTACGGCTTTCCGTAGCAACCACAATTGCTTCTTCTGTGAAGTATCCCCGCATCTGTCGTCCGAAATCGTTCAGACCGTCTCTGAGCCTTTTATAAATGAACCCGGGCAGCAGGTCACCAAGCGGAGCAGGAAAGATGCCCGGTATATAGGAAGTACGCGGCAGACTGGCTGATAATTTACCTTTCACAAAATCAGTCAGACGCAGAGCCGGGGCTTTTTGTCCGCCGTCGCCCGCCTGAAATACCTTTTTTTCCACTTCGGCCTGAAATTCCATGGCTGCAAACGGACCGTACCTCATCCAGGGCTGCAGATCTTCTATTTCCACAGAAGTGACAACACCTGAATTGGCAAAAGGGGAATCACGCCTGCTCATACTCATTCCATTTACCACCAGCTCCCCCGGAGCTGTAGAAGCCGGGACGATGAGTCCGCCCGGACACATACAGAACGAGAAAACACCCCTTCCGGAAACCTGGCAAACAAGACTGTAGCTGGCAGCAGGAAGGCCGTCCTCCCTGACGGGCTGGCGATACTGAACACTGTCTATCAGCTGCTGCGGGTGCTCCACCCGAACGCCCAGTGCGAATGGCTTGGCTTCAATCCTGATACCACGGCTGTGCAGCAGCCGATATATATCGCGCGCAGAATGTCCGGTCGCCATTATTACAGCATCACCCATGTATTCGCGGGTAGTATTTTCTTCCTTGCCAACCATCGTCGCCACTACTCCATTAATCTGATTGTCGCGGAGAATCAGATCGGTTACAAAATGGTCAAAATGTACCTCACC
>JBEGNB010000079.1:0-2882 GCA_041182785.1 Bacteroidota bacterium | reverse complement strand
ACCCCGCATTGATTGCCGTCAACTCCGTTCGCTACGCTCATTCCATCCTTTCACTGGGTCGGATAGGAACTTTGGCTGTTTTTATTTTTGCCATACTTAAAATGCTCTCGACGTGGGTTCTCGCTCTGGTCATCATCGGGAGCTTTGTTATTCTGATTATATATTCACGCGGATTGTTCCAGAAATACTCAACCAACCTCTGGAATAACAAAAAGATAGTATTTGACCCGACAAACAGGATAATCAATGAGTATGCGGGTAGCAAAACGAATCAGATACATTTTGATGACATTGATTACATCCGCTTTGAAGCCAGCTCTGCGCTTTCTTCACAATATACGGACTATCTCTTCTGGATCAGGCCGAAGGGTTTCCGGGAGCGTCCACTTTTCGCTGTGACGGAAGACGCGGCAGCTACCGAGTACTATTTTATCCTGCAGAACGAGCTCGGAATTCCAATGCGTCAGGATTGACCAACTCTTTGCTACCTTTGTGCCCGGTTAAGCCGCCCCCGGGGCCGGCGCCCATTCCTCACCAGTTAAAATCAATCATTCAATATGGTAATCGGTGTACCAAAAGAGATTAAAAGCAATGAAAACCGCGTTGCCCTCACGCCCGCAGGTGCGATGGAGTTTACCCGAAGGGGCCATCAGGTATTCGTACAAAGCATAGCCGGCGTAGGCTCCGGTTTTGAAGACCGCGACTACGAAGAGGCTGGTGCCACCATTCTGACCACAGCTGACGAAGTGTGGGCAAAGGCTGAGATGATTATCAAGGTCAAGGAGCCCATTGCTGAAGAATACGCACGCTGCCGTCCCGATCAATTGATCTTTACTTACTTCCACTTTGCATCCAGCGAAGAGCTCACGCATGCCATGATAAAAAGCAATGCTGTGTGCCTCGCCTATGAAACAGTGGAAACCAAAGACCGCCAGCTCCCCCTGCTCATTCCGATGTCTGAAGTAGCAGGCCGAATGGCTATTCAGGAAGGCGCCAAGTATCTGGAGAAACCCGTAAAAGGCCGCGGTGTCCTGCTGGGCGGTGTGCCGGGAGTGCCTCCGGGAAAGGTACTCGTCATAGGTGGGGGTATCGTAGGTACACAGGCTGCCAAGATGGCTGCCGGACTCGGTGCTATGGTCACTATCCTCGATACCAGTCTGCCACGCCTGCGTTACCTCAGCGATGTGATGCCTGCCAATGTTATCACGGAGTATTCCAACGAATATAATATCCGCCGCCTGATCCAGACGCATGATCTGGTGATAGGTGCTGTACTGCTTCCCGGAGCCAAGGCTCCAAAACTCATTCGCCGCGATATGCTCAAACTCATGCGCCCCGGTACGGTTATCGTGGACGTAGCGGTGGATCAGGGTGGCTGTGTGGAAACAACCAAACCTACCACTCACGCAGATCCTACCTTCATTATTGACGATGTGGTGCACTACTGCGTGGCCAATATGCCGGGAGCTGTACCTTTCACGTCAACGGTGGCACTTACCAACGCAACGCTCCCCTACGCTATTCAACTGGCCGAAAAGGGCTGGAAAAAGGCTTGTCAGGATAATCAGGAGCTGAAGCTGGGCCTCAACGTGGTGAATGGTCAGGTAGTTTACAGTGGTGTGGCAGAAGCATTCAATCTTCCGCTGGTTTCTGTGGAAAAAGTGCTCTGAGTTCGCCGGGTAGCGGTGTGGAATACAGATAAATCAAACTGAAAAATTATTTTAGCATGAAAAGGTCAGTCTCAATACTCCTCTTTTTCTGCCTGCTGTTCCGCGTACTGCCGGCTCAGGTTACCTGTGATCCCGTTTTCCCGAACGTGGACGACAACGTGACAATCTATTACAACGCCACTCAGGGTAATGGTGCCCTGAGTGGCGTTTCTCCCGTGTACGCACACCTGGGCGTGATCACCAGTCTGAGCACCGGGCCTACCGACTGGAAACATGTGGCAACTACCTGGGCTGTGAATAACGCAGCGGCCACCATGACGAATGTTTCACCCAATGTATGGAGTAAAACCTTCAATATCCGGACGTTTTTCGGTATCGGAGCCAACGAAACGGTACTGAAACTGGCATTTGTTTTCCGAAATGCCAACGGCAGTATCGTTGGCCGCGCCAGCGACGGCTCGGATATGTTTTACAACGTGTACCCGGACAATGCGCCCCTGCAGACGCTGATGCTGGAACCGGTAAACCTGTCCCAGATTACCAGTCTGAATGCCCAGATCAATGTCAGGGTGGCTGCCTCCAAACCGTCCACTATGACGCTGTACGACAATGGAGCAGTCGTTTCCACGCAGGCCAATACGGAACTGCTGCAGAAAACGCTGACGGTTTCAACTGGTGGTTTTCACCAGGTTCAAGCTGTGGCAGTGGCCGGCAATGAACGCGACACAGCCTCTTTTACCTATATTGTGCCGGACAATCTGCCCGCGCAGGATCCGCCCGCAGGCTCCAAAAACGGTATCACACAACTCACTACGGGCAGTGTCCGCCTGTCGCTGTACGCCCCGGGCAAGCAAATAGTGTATGTCATCGGTGACTTCAATGACTGGACACCAGCGCCCGCGTTCCAGATGAGAAAGAGCCTCGACGGGAATACGTTCTGGATTGATCTGCAGAATATTCCGCCCGGAGAACCGGTTCGTTTCCAGTATCTGGTGGATGGTGCCCTGCGTATCGCTGATCCGCTCAGCACACTTGTGCTGGATCCCTGGAATGATCCCTACATCCCTCCGTTTACTTATCCAGCTCTGCCAGCCTATCCTGTTGGTCGTACTTCGGGCATAGTTTCTGTGATCAAAACGGAAGTTCAGCCCTTTAACTGGCAAATTCAGAACTTCAACAAGCCTGAAAAGTCCGATCTGGTTATTTACGAAC
>JBEGNB010000078.1:0-4943 GCA_041182785.1 Bacteroidota bacterium | reverse complement strand
ACCGGGCTGGTCCTGAAAAGTGTTGGAGTTAACGGAATCTATACCGAGTTCGTGCTCTTTCAACAACTGAAGGAGGGCCGCCGGATCGCGGGGGATATCCCAGGGTATATGCAGGGAAATGGAGTTGGACGACCTGTTCAGGGCATGCAACAATCCGATATCCTCGATTTTCTCCTCGAGGTTGCGCGGCTCTCCGCCAATCTGGAAGCGGCCGAAACGGGTACCTCCCGTACCAAGTGCCCAGGATGGAATGGCAATCTGAAAGGCACGGATTTTCCGGATGATTGTCTCCGCATCTGCACCATCTCTCGCTATTCTGGCAGAAATGTAGGCGAGATCTTCCCGGTGACGGGCATCCAGTTTTCCGTTGCTCTCCTCAATAAATTGTGTCGGTTGTATCATGGAAAATACGTTTATCAACGGAGAAAAGCCATAGCCACTCCCCCGTCCACATTCAGGGCATTACCGGTTGATTTGGAAAGCAGTCCGCCCGTCAGTGCAAAGCAGGCGTTCGCAATATCTTCCGGCAGGATAATCTGGTTCAGCAGGGTTCTTTTGGCATAATAAGCCGGTAACTCATCCACTGTGATGCCGTACGCCTTTGCGCGGCCCTCGGCCCAGCCACCTGCCCAGATATTGGAATCAGCGATCACAGCATCCGGATTTACGGTATTCACCCTGATGCCGTCAGGTCCGAGTTCGGCGGCCATCAGTCGCGAAAGGTGTGCTTGCGCGGCCTTGGCAGAACCGTAGCCAGCGTTGTTCGGACCAGCCACCACGGCGTTTTTAGATACAATATTGATGATATCACCGCCGGCACGCTGTTTTTTCAATATGCTGACGCCGGCTTTGGACACGAGAAACTGCCCCTTCACCAGTATGTCGTACAGTTTGTCCCAGTCCTCAACAGTATGATCGGTGATTGTTTTCGACAAACTGATACCGGCGTTATTGACCATGATATCCACTCCGCCAAATGTCAGCACTGTTTCCTTCATGGCCCGCTCAACAGAGGCCGGGTCAGTTACGTTCATCAGAGTGGCAGCAACCGCATCTTTTCCGAATAATCGGACAAACTCCCCGTACGCACCCGCGAGCCGCTCCTCATTGATGTCGTTCAGCATGACACAGGCGCCCTCTTCGGCAAATTTTCGGGCAACAGCCTTGCCTATTCCTCCCCCGCTCCCGGTAATCAGGGCGACTTTCCCCGACAGAGGCTTCGGTTTGGGCATGCGCTGCAATTTAGCCTCCTCCAGCAGCCAGTATTCGATGTTGAATGCCTCCTGCTCGGACAGACCCGTATATTCACTCACCGCCTCTGCTCCGCGCATGACATTGATGGCGTTGATATAGAATTCGGAGGCCACCCGGGCGGTCTGTTTGTCTTTGGCAAAGGTGAACATTCCCACACCGGGGTATAAAATCACCACCGGATTCGGATCGCGCACGGCTGGCGAGTCAGGATGCCTGCAACGGTCATAATATGCCTGATAATCAGCTCGATATGCTTCAAATTGCTGACTTGCATGTTCAAACTGTGCGGTATCATCCAGTCCATCGGGCAAGTCAAGCACCAGCGGCCGGATCTTGGTGCGCAGGAAATGGTCGGGGCAGGAAGTTCCCATGCGCGCGAGCCGCTCCAGATCATGGGAATTGACAAATTCGAGTACCCGTTCATCATCGGAGAAATGCCCGATCATACTGCGCCGGCTACCCGCCAGTCCACGGAGTACAGGCCCAACGGCTGCTGCCTTTTCTCTCCGCTGCTCTTCAGACAGTGTATTTTCGATACGAACACCGCCAAAAACCGGGCGTCTCTTTCCGTAGTTTTCCTCGAGAAACAGGGAGGCTGTTTCAATTACTTCCAGTGTATTCAGGTAACAGTCATAACTGTTTTCTCCCCAGGTAAAAAGTCCGTGACCACCCAGAATAACACCCCTCAGTCCGGGGTTGTCATTCACCACCGCTTCCAGTTTCAGTCCTAGATCGAAACCAGGACGCTGCCACGGCAGCCAGGCCATGCTGTTGCCCCAGAGGTCGCGCATCATCTGCTCTCCGTCTTTGCTGGCTGCGATGGAGATAATCGCATCCGGGTGCAGGTGGTCAATATGCTTGAACGGGAGCAGTCCGTGCAGCGGAGTATCAATGGAAGGCGCGGCGCATTTGGGATCAAACAGACAATGATCAAACAGCGCCACCATTTCATCTTCAAAGGCTAGTCCGCGGTATCGGTGTTTGAGTGCTCTCAGCCTTTCGGTGTATAAATTGGCACAACCCTTCCGGGTGAGCGTACCGATATCTCCACCGCTGCCCTTCACCCACATTACCTCTGCTGGCTTGCCGGTTACCGGATCGGTTTCGGTGAGCTTGACCGAAGTATTGCCACCGGCGAAGTTCGTCAGCCGGAGGTCCGCCCCGAGCAGATTGGAGCGATAGATGAACAGATCTACCTCGTTTCCGGCGAGTTCTGCTGCCTGATTTTCATCCCAGATGTATGATACGTGTTTGAAAGATTTCATCGTGTGATGGAAATGGTAGTATTTTATATTTCACATAAAGCTGGTTTTCAGCAGATTGTGAAATTGACAGCGCTTATTCCATGACAACCGAAAACCAGTGTCAAATTTACAACAAAGTGTGGGTCAGGCAATTCAATTTCCCGGTTTTTGTGAGTAGAATCAGGATTGTTTAACCGCAGAGTTACGCTGAGTATGACGCAGAGTTGCGCAGAGGGGCACTAAACTGCAGTTATACTCCGCGCAACTCAATAATCCGCCTGCCGGTGAACCAGGTATTTCAGAGATACTTTGTTAAAAATGATAGATGAATTTGAAACCGGAACAACAAAAGGACTAAAGCAAATACATGCCTATTTGTTTGGTGGTATATATGATTTTGCGGGTCAGATAAGGGAAAAAAGTATTTCAAAAGGTGGATATCAATTTGTTTATGCCCAGCATTTGAAAAGCGCTTTGCAGTAGATAGCAGTGTGTTATTTTCACTCCTGCAAACCGCATTAACGACAAAAATCAATGATCGCGAACTATTTATGAAAGGCATTGATTATTCATATTATTATGAGGAAGAGGACTGAATCAGGTGCGCAGGAAGGTCGTGAACTGTCTTGCAGCATACCTGATCGAGCACTTGTGCGAGCTGTTTTTTAAGAATTTCGGCCACGTGATCTGCGCCGGCATCACCCATAGCTGCCACCCCGTACATGAACGATCTTCCGAGAAAGGCAAATTCGGCTCCACACGCGAGTACGCGCGCTACATCCACGCCCGAGCGGATTCCGCTGTCGAGCATGATACTTATTTTACCCTTGTGTCTGTCAACCACAGGCTTCATCGAACGCACCGACGACTGTCCGGCATCCAGCTGCCGTCCGCCGTGGTTGGATACAATCACGCCGTCGAAACCCAGCCGGATGGCCATCGCGGTATCCTCCTCACTGGCAACGCCCTTGAGCACCAGTTTTCCCTTCCACCGGTCGCGGATGGGAGCTATGCGCGCCTCATTGACCCGGCCGGAAAAGGTCTGGTTCATATACTGTCCCAGTGCCGACATGTTCATTCCTTTGGGCATGTACTTTTTCATATTGGCAAATTCCGGCTGTCCGTGCAGGAGGGTTCGGATAGCCCATTCGGGCCGCCCGAGAATCTGCAGCATATTGGAGAAGGTCATTTTCGGCGGCATGGCCAGTCCGTTTCGGATATCGCGCGGGCGATACCCGAAACTGGGTACATCGCAAAGGACACAGAGAACCTCGCACCCTGCCGCCTCCGCCCGGTCAAGCAGGTCGTCGCGAAGCGCTGTCTCTGCCGGATGATACAACTGAAACCAGAATTTCCCGTCGGTTATTTTGCCAATTGTTTCCAGACTGGCAGTGGTTACCGTACTCAGCACAAAGGGAATGTTGTGTTTTTTAGCCGCCCTGGCCAGAATTTCAGGAGCGCCGGGCCACATCAGTCCCTGCAAACCTATGGGAGCAATTCCGAAAGGAGCATCGTACACATGCCCGAACAATTCCGTCTTCATGCTGGAGGCAGTATGATCGGTCAGGTAGTACGGCTTCAGTTCAATCTCCCTGATTTCGGCGGTATTTTTGTGCAAATTGACATCTTCATTGCAACCACCATCGAGATATTCGAAGGCAAACCGGGGAATTTTTTGTCGCGCCCGCTCGCGAAGATCCTCTATGGAAGGATATTTCATAATCATTCAGCGCTTAAATGGCGTTTCCAATGCCTACCAGAAAAATGGATGCAAATATGAGTCCTAGTCCAATGAGGAACGTACGGCGGGTTCTGTCCGATACGCCGCTCCATTCCTTCAGCCACACGCCCCACAGGTTGGCTGTCAGGATAATGGTCGCCATGTGCAGTATCCAGGATGAAGCCCCGTTGCCGAGTCGCGACTCCCCCATTCCGTAAAAGAAGAACTGCAGAAACCAGAGTGTGCCCGCAAAAGAAGCGTACAGGGCATTTTTCCCGTTGGGAGCGCCTGCTTTCCCGAAATCTGTGAAGGTTTTGTTCTTCCACATCAGCCAGGCACACCACAGGAAATTGGTGGTCAGGCCACCCCACAACACCACAATATAGGTTACGTTGTTCTGAAACAGCGGATTGGCACCGTTTGCCACAGCCTGTTCGGCCATCGGCTTGCCGGCTTCTATGCCGAAGTTGAAAAAAGAGCTCAGTATGCCGGATATAACAGCAATGGTGAGGCCTTTTACCAGGTGAAACTCCTCCACACTGCCTGTTTTCTCTTCATGCGATAACTCGCTCTCCTTCATCATACCCGCCCTGCCTGTGATGGCGATACCCGCCAGACAAACTGCTACCCCAAGGAGTACCAACTGGCCGCCAGTGTGCTGCACCATATGCACAATGCTCGTTTTACCCTCCACCGGATAAATAGCGTAATACACAGAAGGCACT
>JBEGNB010000077.1:0-5325 GCA_041182785.1 Bacteroidota bacterium | reverse complement strand
CTCAAAAAGCATCTCCTCCTGACCAGTCAAAGGGCCGGACAGGAGGAGAAAAAACAGGACTTTGATGATTGGTTTAGCTGTCATTCACCTTTTACTGCAAGGGCAACCGATGCGCGTTGCCGTCCGTTAAACACCTGAACCCAGTAAATACCCGATGAAAGCGACTGCGGCAGGGCAACAGTTATCCTGTTAGTACCGACGGGCAAATCATCCAGGCTTCTCTCGGCTACCGGGATACCGGCTGCGTCGCAAATATGAAGTACAGGGCTTCCTTTTTCTGTCAGGTTAAAGGTCAGGGTAATATCGCTGCCACTCGTTGCAGGATTCGGAAAAACCTGCATGGGCATACCGGTGACTGTATTCACTGCCGAAACCGGCTGGTCATCGAGCAGAAACGCCAGATCCCAGGTGAAAGGCGGTACTGTCAGTTCCAGCTGTCCGCCTGTTACCCAAACAGGCCCGTGATCGAGCAGGGCGCCTGTCATACAGTCAAACCATTTGACGTAGTATTGTCCGTCGCCCAGACTGCCGGATTTGACAATGACATCATTGAGCTGATCGGGGAGCCCGGCGTCATTTATGTAATCATGATTGTAATTGGTGTTCATCACCCAGCCGGCCAGTGTTTTTTGATCGTCGCTGGCAAGTACGTAAGTGGCCGCCACCGAGCCAATACCGGAAAATGCGTACGATGCAATTTTCATCCAGTCGGTACCCGTATTATCCACCCGGATGGTATGCTGACCCGGAGGCAGGGCAACGGTGTAGGTCTGGTTAATGGCAGGAGCCAGATTCAGCGCCTGAACACCGTCGAGCCAGACGGAGAGTCTGGGACTGGTACCGAATTGATTACCTGTTTTTATTTCAAATTGTCCGGCCTGCGGCATATTTACGACGAAAACCGGCGGTCGGCGGTATTGTGTATTCCACAGGGAACCATACAGAAACTGGCCGAGTTTGTATGCCGCCGGGGTGATTGTTCCGTTTCCCTGAATCTGAATCAGGGTGTCGCCCAGTCCACCCCAGTCCATATTGGTGTTAAGTTTAAGTGAACCCGCCGGGCCGCTCGCTTCGGCGCTGGCAGGCCGCATCATTTTTTCCGCGAAACGAATCTGGCTGCTCACGGTAGAAATGCCGAGAAAACGGTTGTACAGGTTGGACGGCTCAATATAATTATCCCACCACCAGGTCATACCCGACCCCATGCCACCACCAAAGAGTGGACCCCACAGGTTGTTGTGGATATGAATACCTGACGGGTCAATGGCAGACAGGCCGGCTCCGGAGGTGCTCAATCCGAATTCGCCGATCAGGGCGGGTTTGTCGTACAATTGAATATTGTCGCGCACGCCTGCGCTGAGCACAGCCTCGAGATTGGGACTATCCAGATAGTAGTGTCGCTGCGAGTAGTCTATATCCGGGTTGTTCCACACAGCGGGGTCTTCACTTTGCGGGTTGCCATAGCTGGTACTAACAGGCCGCTGAATGTGGTCATTTTGTTTGATAAAGGCAGCCATTTCGGCGTGCCAGTCGGCAATAACCGGCTTGTTCTGTTCGTAATTGTCTGTCCAGTTCACCTCGTTGAACAGTTCCCACGTCATGATACTGCGCTGATAACCCCATCTGGCCAGTGCATAGCGCAGGCGGTTTTTGTGGAGAGCCCTGGCCTGTGCATGGGTGAAAAAGTCGCGCGTGCCCGCGCAGGGTCCTCCGTTGGCAGCGTTGTACGGGTTCTCCGACCAGTTGGGATTTACCTGCGAGGAAACCTGTCCGTGGTGATTGAGGCATAGCATTACGTACACCCCTTTTTCTGCGCAGTGATCAAAAATCCAGTCGAGGTAAAAAGCGCTGCTTTGTTTGTAGCGCTTCAGGCCGGAGAAACCGCTTACATTTTGTTTCCATTCGAGGCCCATACCCCAGTGACACAGCCACAGCCGAATAAAGTTGCCTCCGCTGGCGCTCAGTTTCCCAAGCCATTTCTTGTAGTCAACGTACGGATTGCTGTTTTGCCAGGCCATATTTTCGCCTACAGGAATATACTGTTCACCGTTCGAGAAAACGAGGTGGTTACCCTGACTTGCTCCCACAAAACCCTTGTTGTTTGCCGACAAGGGAGGGGTACACTGAAACTGCAGTGTCTGAAAAGTATTTGATCCGGCCGCATTCACACACCGGACGGTATAACTCCACACCCCGGTTTGAACGGGGGAAAATCTGATTCTGAACCCTTTGACTGGCAGAGGACTGAGTGCGCCCGTATTGGTGTTGGTAATGGTAAAGTCTTCCATGTAGAAACCATCCACTGTGCGGGAACTTCCGTCAGGAGCAGTAAAAACAGCCTCGGTGCGCAACTCGTCGTAGTCGTACGGATTGACGGGGTTGACATTGAGCTCAATCAGAGCCTCGAATTTGCCGTACTGTTCCACAGTAGCAGAAACTGGTGTGACAGATACAACAACAGGGGCCTGTGCAGCCACAAGGCCGGAAAACAGGAGAAAGGAGGCAAGAAGACAGTTTCGGTTCATTTTCATGGCGTGAAAGCAGGAGGTTGTTCAGGATTTTCTGCCGATGGCAAAAATACGCCTTTATTGACTTGGCGAGAAAATCCTGAACAAGCTCAAGGAAAGGTTGTGACCATTACGGCCACAACCTTGTTTCAAATGTGAATCGTATGAAAATAATTTACAATACCATTCCAGCCGTATTACTGACCGGATTGAGAACGGTTTGGGCTCCCGGAGCCTGATTTGGTACCGGTAGGTTTCTTGTAAAAATTCCACAGGTCACCTTCAAACAGGGTAGCACCATGCCGGTAAAACTCCTGGAAGTCGGGTGTGCTGATATGTCCGGCGTACGGAACGTAATGATGTTTGGTGTTGGCATTTCTCCATGCGCACGCGTACGCGACGGTATTATTGTCGCTGGCGCTGAGGTGCGGCAGCAACACACGCGTCCACCAGTCTGCCTGCGGTATGCCCTCAAAACCAAACTCGGTCAGCGCCGGTATTTTTTGTCGTTTCTGTGCCGCCCGGATCAGTATTTCCTGGCATTTCACGTAATGATCCCAGGTTTCCTGCTTGTTATCGTACGCATAGAAGTCAATTCCAAGCACATCGGCCCATTCGTCGCCCGGATAGAACTTCAGCATTTCTTCTTCTGTATTGTAGTTGTATGAAGTGCTGAAGGCATAAATAATGTGGTGCAGTTGTTTTTCATCGCGCAGGTAAGCGACGGTGAATTTCCAGAGCGACTTGAAATCTTCCGGCGTGGTATGTATGTCCGTGACCCCACCAAAACCAGCCTCCCGTGTGTTCGTGAAAGGGTCTGAATATTACCGGGATATGGTCTCTGTTGAATATACCTCCGATTTTCAGATCACCGACAAATTGCGCAAAACGGTCGAGATCTGCCTTGTAGCGCTCATGATGAATACCTCCGGGAAGAATATCGCTGACAGCAGCCGTGGTATCCCATGCAGATCCGCCTGTGTGGTAATTGGAAATATGCCAGCTCAGGGTAATGATTCCGCCCCGTTTATAGCCCTCTTTGATCCATTTCTTCATTTTTCCGAAATGGACCGAGTCGAGGTTGTGGGTAGCATCCTTTTCCAGATTGCCGAGTTCCCACCCGTAAACGGCGGGATAGTCGCCGCAGGCATATTTCACATCCGAACCGCCTTGTATCTCCCGCCACCCCACGCCGTAGGCAAGGTCGTCCTGGTGACCAAACAGAATCTGCTTTTGCGACGACACACGGAGCATGTTGGCGTACAGTGCCCGTGTTCGTGCAGTGGCATCGGGGTCAGCCATGCCGTCCTGTGCACTCACAGACAGCGCGGGGAGCAGGAGAAATATTCCTAGTATTCTGACGAGCATATTGATTCAGGTAGCCCGGCTCGGGGGCTGAGCCCCGGGCCGGGTCGTGGAAATTTAGAGGTGCCTGGATTTTGACACAGCACCTCTTAAAACAGTGGTCCGTCCGAGATAATGATATCGTCCACGCTCAATTCGTAATCTTCGAGGTTGGCGCCGCCGACATTACCCGTTGTGAAACCGATTTTAATGTAATCCAGGGCTCCGCTCCAGTCAATTTCGGTACCAGAGCCACCCCAGTTACCCCAGCCGGCCTTTTTGAGGTCAATGGAGACCAGTTGCCATGTGCCGTTCGTCTGGAAATAGTAGTCAGGCGCGGTTTGTCCGATTCCCCACTTGGTGCCGTTCTGGTTGGTTTCAACCTGGAAGTAACCTTTTTTGGTGCCGGTATTCACCCAGATATTGAGAAACGGACATTCAATCTGGCTCATATCGAACGGACCGGCTCCCTCGATGGCGCCAGTCCAGTCCCAGTTGCCCACAGCCTGTTTCTGTACAGTGTAGTACTTGTCGCCCATGGCAGTGCCGGTACCTGTTGACTGGTTAAATCCTGTTACCGCGCCGGTGTTCGACTGGAAATCGGCTATACCGTTTTCAAAAGTGAAAAGCGTGCTGACCGGCTTGAACGGGCCGTCGGTGATCATTACCTGGTCAATATTCAGTTCAAAGGGATCGGCGCCGTTGCCCTGTTTCAGGAAAAATTCCACGAAATCGAGGGTTCCATTTCCTGAAAACTCGGGTTTGCCCGTTCCCCACCAGTCTTCCCACGGGAAGGCAGCCAGATCAATGGAACGCCACTCCCAGCCGTTGGTCTGGAAAGTGTAATTATCGTTGGGGTTGCTGCTGGAAGCGCCGGTGAAGTGTCCGCCGCCTTTTTTACCGTTGAAACCGGCATGCAGCTGGAAATAGCCCTGCCGGCCGTTGGTATTTACCATGAAGGTCAGGTGTGGTTTGTGGAAACCGGACAGCGTCACGCTGTTCATATAGATATTTCCGATGTTGGTACCCCACGGATCAGGCACATCGGCAGTTTCAATATGAAGGTAGCGGGTGCCGCGCCCGAGCGGACTGTCGGTCGAGACAGCGTTTACCGGTATGATGTCGAGACCGACGAACGGATTTTCACCGGTTTCGAAGTCTAGCAGAACAACCGGGGCCACCGGATCGAACTTGGTGGTCGGATCGTAATCTTCCACCGGTACTGGTCCGCAGCTGCCGGGTTCGACACCGCCCAGTGCTTCGAAGCGGAGCGTTACCTCGTCGGGAAGCGTGAGACCGGTAGTGGCGATACTAATTTCGGAGGTGGTACCCGAAGCCCCATCCACCTTTACTTTGTTGTCGCCAATATAAACGGCCGTAAGCAGGTCAATGTTTTGTCCTTTCAGTTTAAAAGCCTGTGTGCGCTCAATTTTATCGGGGCAATCGGTCACCAGCGTTTTCGGATAGGTAATAG
>JBEGNB010000076.1:0-4344 GCA_041182785.1 Bacteroidota bacterium | reverse complement strand
CATTAAACACCTTCACCTGAAAGTCAATGTACTTGTCGGGTAAACCGCTAATTTCTGTCCTTACGGTTAGCAAATCATCGTAAAAAGCAGGTCTTAGATATTTTATCTCAAGACTTACAACCGGCAGCCATATTCCGTGCACCTCTTCCAGTTCTTTATAGGACACTCCCAGGGAACGGATGGTTTCTACTCGTCCAACTTCATAATATTCGGCATAATTGCCGTAGTAAAGGTACCCCATCTGGTCTGTTTCACCATACCGTACCCTTATCTGTGTTTCAAATGCGTACATGTTTTTTTCCTGATGATTGAAATGTCGGTGCAAACCTACTACCTTGCCCCGTAGATTTGAAAAAAACCGCTGTATGAATGTTGCAATTACAGGAGCAGGCAAAGGTATTGGCCTCGATCTGGTCAGATTTTTCCTCAACGCAGGCGCTCGCGTGTGGGCATGCTCACGCCATGTTGCTGCGCTCGAAAGTATTAAAAATGACCGCCTGACCGTCCGTTCGCTCGATCTCACGGATGTTGCCGAAGCCGATATTTATAACAGTGTGGCCGCCCACTCAGATCAGCTGGACATTCTCATACACAATGCGGCCATCCTGACGAACCAGCCGTTTCTGGAAACGACACTCGATGTGTGGCGACAAACGTTTGAAACAAACGTATTCTCCACTGTTAAAGTCTCCCGGGCACTGATCCCGCTGCTTAAAAAAAGCCGGACTCCTCATATTGTGCACATTGGCAGTATGGGCGGTTTTCAGGGGTCGTCCAAATTCCCCGGACTATCGGCCTACAGCGCCAGCAAGGCCGCTCTTGCCAATATTACCGAATGTATGGCCGAAGAACTGAAAAATGACGGTATTCATGTCAACTGCCTCGCTCTCGGCGCAGTTGACACGGAGATGCTGCGCACGGCCTTCCCGGGCTATCAGGCTCCGGTAAGCAGCGAGGATATGGCCCGGTTCATCGGTGAATTCAGCATTAACCAGAGATCTTTCTTCAACGGTAAAATTATCCCGGTTTCTTCATCAACACCCTAGTCAGTATGAGAAGGCTCAGTAAAGAACATAAACTCTTCGTGATACTCGCCTGCTTTTTTGTAGGTAACACCATCGTTGCGGAGGTAATCGGCCCCAAAATTTTCTCTCTCGAGGGGGTATTCGGCTTGCCGCCGGTGGACTGGACGCTCTTCGGGATCGAACATATCTCGCTGAATTTTTCTTCCGGCTCTATCATCTGGCCTATCGTATTCATCATGACGGATGTCATTAATGAATACTTCGGGAAAAGAGGGGTTCGCCTGCTTACCTGGATCGCTCTGTGTGTGATTGCTTATGCTTTTATGGTCATGCTGCTGACTACCAAAGCCGCTCCTGCCAATTTCTGGATCAATGTCAATCAGGATATCAAACCGGATATCAACACGGCCTACAGCCGGATTTTCGGAACAAGTATGATGATTATACTCGGCTCCATGACGGCATTCGTGGTTTCACAACTGCTCGACGCGCTCATATTTCAGCGTTTCAAAATGGCTACCGGCGATAAATATGTGTGGCTCAGGGCTACCGGCTCGACGGTCATATCCCAGTTTTTCGACACCTACATCATACTCTTCATCGCGTTTTACTTCGGCGCCGATCCCTCCCAGCGATGGTCGCTGAACCAGATCGCTGCGTTTGGACTGGTCGGTTATACCTACAAGGTCTGTACAGCCATACTCCTTACACCATTACTATATGTGGTGCACGGACTTATTGTAACATACCTTGGCAAAGGGCTTGCCGAACGCCTGAAGCACGAAGCCATCCATCTGGAATAAGAGCATCAGATATCATCCCGCTCTATCGGGCAGGTCATACAGTGGCTTCCTCCGCGTGCACGCGATAGCTCATTGGACGGTATGGTGATAATGGTATTTTCCACTTTGTCAGGATCGGTTTTGCCGTTTTCTATCTCGCGCAGCAACTTTTCGGCACCTACAACCCGGTATCCAAAGTCCTTGAATGCTTTTTCGGTAGCCGGGTTCCGGTCGTAAGTAATGGCCACACCCGGCTTCAGTGCAACCAGATTACACCCGTCTGTCCATTGTTCTCTTTCCTGGTAAGGTGTTTCGCCGCGTCCGGCCCAGATGAACTCCATCTTCGGATTTACCTCTGCCAGCAGAAAATCTTTCAGACTGGCGTATTCAACCTCCTCGCCGTTTGAACGGTGAACCTCTACATACGACCCGAGTCCGTCCTGCACAATAGGTTTATAGCCTACCATGTGGTTGTGGTTTATCTGGGTAAACACGGTGTCAATGTGCATATACGTGCGTTCCGCAGGAATATTGACCTGTACCACGTTATTGATGATACCCCTGTCGAACAGATAATTTTTAACCATCTGAAAAGCATATTCATTGGTGCGCTCCGAACAGCCAATAAGCAGATAGTCCTTGTGAAGCATCATGACATCGCCTCCTTCAATACTGATGGTTTCACCGCGTTTGTTAGGCGGAAATTTGTCCACCCGGTTCAGATTGATGGTTTTGCCATCCGACTTGAGCCGGCGGAATATGGGGTGGCTGCCGAAAATGAGCCTTGTCAGGAAGTTTTCCCTGAATCGGGCCGATTTGTTGGCTTTCGTTATAAGCACATATTCCTTGACCATCACTGCAATGTCGCGGGTGAAAATCAGGTTGGGAATCGGATCAAAAAGAATACGATCCTCTGGCTCCAGGTAGCCCGTAATCAGCGTATCGGCCAGTTGCTCGGGCGACAAACCCGCCAGTCGGGGTATAAATGAGTAGGGCAACTCCTCAAAGTCCACAATTTTGTTGATTACCTCATAGCGGCTCTCCTCGTTGCGCGTGCTTTCTGCCAGCAAATCCCTGATTTCATACACATTCTCCTTGCCAACGAATGCCCGGAGCACGTCGGTGAAAATATCGTGTTCATCCTGCATGTTTGGCAGGTGTACAATATCGTCGAAAAGCAACTCGCCGGCTCTCTTGGGTGTAATACGGGCTATACCTTCATCCGGACGGTGAACAATTACTTTCCTGAGTTTGCCAATTTCTGATGATGCGTAAATTCGACTGTTGGCGTCCATAAATTGTTGTTTGGTGAAATACTGGCAGGGTGGCCGGAAGACTCCGGTACCGCAAAAGTAGGCCCAAATTGTCTGATTTTCCTACGTCCGGCCTGTGAATAGTGCTGCTTTTGTAATTCTTGTCGTTTAGTTGTACCTGTTATCACTTTCAAATGTGAGATTTGCACCTCAAAATCCCTTTCCCCTCCATCTTTCAGAAGTTAATAAACTGGAAAATATGCGCCCTCTGATTCTTCCGCTCGCTCTTTCGCTGATTGCAGTCTTTGGCTGCGGTAAAAGTGCTCCCGATCCCAATGGCCCGAAAAAGACAGACGGAGATCTGAAAATGATCAAAAATCTGGAGTATGTGAGAAACAGCATTACGCATCCGGCCAACGTGTATGCCGCCGATGCCAAACTGAATTATCTGGAATCTCAGATCAGTCAGGCCAAAGACCCGAAAATGAAGACCGAACTGCTGACCAAAAAGGCTGCTGTTCTGCTCGAAGCCGGCAAGGAGGCCGAATCGGTGGCTTTGTACGATCAACTGATTGCCGAAGCCGGCAGCGACAAGGCGGCTGTCAGGGCACTCCGACCCTTTCTGGGTATGGCCTGCCTGCGTCTGGCCGAGCGCTCCAATTGTATCAACTCGCACTCCGACGGTGCCTGTATCATGCCGATTCAGGGCGGAGGTGTTCACAACGATAAAACTCCCGCGCGCAGGGCACTGGAAATATTCACCGCTGTGATGAATGAAAACCCTGACGACCTCGATTCGCGGTGGCTGCTCAATCTCGCCGGCATGACACTCGGTGAATATCCCGCCGGAATACCTGCACGATGGCTAATCCCCGGCCTCGACAAACCAGATCAGGTAGCTGTCAAGCCTTTCACGGATATTGCTGCCGACCTGAAACTCGATATCAAGAACAGGGGTGGGGGAGTGATTGTAGATGATTTTGACAATGATGGCATGCTCGACATCGTTTCTTCAGCCTGGGATCTGACCGACCCGCTGCACTACTTCCATAATAATGGTGATGGTACTTTTACCGATGCATCCAAAGCGTCAGGACTGGCAGCCTTTACCGGAGGGATCAATATTATGCAGACCGATTACAATAACGACGGTTATATTGATATATATGTGTGTCGCGGTGCCTGGCAGGGTATGTCAGGATTCGGAGAACAGCCCAACTCCCTGATCAGGAATAATGGCGACGGCACATTCACCGATGTAACCATTGAGGCAAAGATGTTGTC
>JBEGNB010000075.1:0-3647 GCA_041182785.1 Bacteroidota bacterium | reverse complement strand
ACTGGCAGTGGGGCAGGTCGGCAGAAGCTGCTGCGGGCCCGACCGGTCCGGATGCAGGTCAAGCCAACAATGGCACCGTCAGCGCCTGGAATACGACTAATGCTCCCGATGGCTCCTGGGCCGATGGTTCTAAAACCGTCAATGACCCTTGTCCGTTGGGTTTCCGGGTACCAACCAAAGCGCAGTGGGATGGTGTTGTAACTCATAATACAGTAACCCGTGTGGGTACTTTCAGTAATTCGTCCACCAATTACGGAGTCGGCATAAAATTCGGAGATCAACTGATGCTTCCGGCGGCCGGCTACAGGGACCGCCCTAACGGTGCGTTGCTCTCCCGTGGTTCCGAAGGCACCTACTGGAGTAGTTCTGAGTACGACAATCTCAACGCGTGGAGCCTGTACTTTGGTAGTAGTCTTGCCTACATGTACGGCCCCGACGACCGTCTCTGGGGGTATTCTATTCGCTGTGTCGAAGAAATACCTGGCAGCATAGGAGCCATCAATTGCTCCGGCAATACCGTAAACGGTACACTTACTCCCGGACAGGCGGCCTCGGGCGTGAGCGCGAGCGTGCCATACACGGGCGGAAATGGCGAGCCGCACAGCGGACAGACTGTCTCCTCCACCGGTGTGACCGGCCTCACGGCCACGTTGAGTGCGGGCAGTTTTGCCAGCGGTGCGGGTAATTTGTCGTATGCTATCACGGGCACCCCTGCCAGCGGCGGCACCGCCAGCTTTGCCCTGAATATCGGCGGGCAGACGTGTACGCTGGATGTGACGGTTACAAGCGCACCCGTTTGCCGCGCCAAAGTGACTTCTACCGAGTATAGGAACTTTAGGTGCCACAACCTCGGTGCTGCCAACGACAGTGCTGATCCGTTCACCCCGAGCTGGGAGATTAACGGTGGCTACTGGCAGTGGGGGCGTAAGGATGAGGCTGCTGCGGGGCCAATCGGTCCGGATGCAGGTCAAGCCAACAATGGCACCGTCAGCGCCTGGAATACGGCTGTTGCTGCGGATGGATCCTGGGACGACGCCACCAAAACCGCCAATGACCCTTGTCCTGACGGGTACCGGGTACCGACCAAGGCGCAGTGGGAAGGGGTGATAACCAACAATACCAAAACCAATGTGGGCTCCTTCACCTCTTCTGCCACCTAGTACGGAGCGGGTAAAAAGTTCGGAGATCTGCTGATGCTTCCGGCGGCCGGCAGAAGGGACAGCTACGATGGTTCGTTGAACTACCGTGGTTACTACGCCTTCTACTGGAGCAGTACGGAGATCGGCAGCGGCAGTAGCTTCGCTTGGTACCTGGACTTCTTTAGTAGTAGCGCCGGTATGAACGGCTACGGCCGTGCAAGCGGGCTTTCTGTCCGCTGCATCGCAGAATAATCCGTCAGCAATAAGTTCAAACAAATAACGCATTATTTATCGGGTTTTCGGAAAAACAGGCTGACCTTTGGTCATTCCGTCCGGATACCCGATAAATGATGCGTTTCATCCAACATCTTTTCAGCAAGTTTCAATTGGCTTTTCAAACGCATTTTTGAGCTTGTTCAGGATTCTCTGCCGTTTTTGACTCGGCGAGAGAATCCTGAACAAACTCGTAATCCGGATCTGGTTTTACCTGTCCACCCGACGATTAATCGTCACTTCCCCTTGTCTGTTATGATTGATATGTTTAAACAAATAAATTGGAGTCTGATAGCTGTTTTGCTGTTTTCATTTTGCAAAAACAGAAACACTCAACCTGAAACACCCGAGCACAAGCAACTGGCCGAAGTTACAGCGCGGGCGCGCAGGATGGCCGCTGCCAGTCCCGGAGAGGCACTGGCATTGTGCGACACAGCCGAAACACTCGCGCGTACGTACGCGCTGACCGATTCATTTGATCTGAAAATAGCCTACACCCGCGCCAGTGCTGTTGCCGCGATGGGTATGCCCGATTCGGCCTTCAGTATTGTCAGCAGGATGTACGAACAGAAAAAAAACTGGCCCGATACCGCCGCAATAGTCTGGGCACTGTACAAGATGGGATGGTACAGCTATGAAGGTGGCCACATACCCGCTGCAGAGAATTACATCTCCAGAACAATAAGCCTGATGGAACAGGCAAATATAGTGAAAAACAGGGCGAACTACATGACTTTGTACGCGAATATTCTCACAGACCGGGGTAAATATACCGAAGCTCAGGATTGCCTGTTCAGGGCTGTCCGGATTGCCGAGGGCGTGAAAGATACCTTTGCGCTTGGTTTGTGCTATATGGGAATCGGTCACGTGTATGTCGCCAGCAGCAATGTGGACAAGGCGCTGGAATACTACCGGAAAGCCTGTCAGTCGTTCGATGAACTGCACGACCGGGAATACAGCTTGTCTGCCCTGACAGATATAGCCTCGTTGTATCGGAAAAGTAAACCTGACAGTTCGCTCTACTATTACAAACTGGTTCTTGCAGCGGATTCCCTGAATTCCAATGTCAATATCAAGGTTATTACGCTGTTCAATATGGGCAGCGTATTTTTTGAGCTCGGACAAATGGACAAGGCCCGCAGTTGCTATGACGAGGTTTTTGATATTTGTCGAAAAAACGGGATAGTATCCGGAATACCCAGGGTGTACTGCGGATACGGATCACTGGAGAGTTCAAAGGGTAACTTGCAGAAGGCGGAGGATTACTACAAAAAAGCGCTTGAGCTGGTCCGGCAGTCAGAGGAGAATGGCGCTGTCATAGAAGTGATGAAGAAGTTGCTGGATGTTTACGAGAAAGCGGGGGATTGGAAAAACTATGCGAAGCTGTCGGTGGAAGCCGAAATACTGGAGGATACCCTGCTGAGCGGAGCGAAGAGGATGCAGTTGCAGGATATAGCCAACCAGTACAGTACAGAGAAGAAAGAGATGGAAAAGCAGTACCTGAGTACGCTGCTGGAAAGTGAAAACAAACGCGGCAATTTGTGGGTGTCGCTGTTTTTCATCGCTGCAGTTGCCCTCGTTATTTTAACTTTTCTGTTTCTGCTGAACAAACGCCTGAAAAGGGGCCTCGAATCTTCTTACCACATCCTCATGGAGCAGTACCGCGAGGAAAAAAAGTATCGAGAAATAGCGGAAAAGGAACTGTCGGAAGCCACTCGGTACACCGAAAATACCCGCAAGTTGCTGGAGTATTTTAGCACCGAAAAGGCTTACCTGAACCCCGAATTGAAGTCTGCTGACGTCACGGATGCACTGCAACTAACCTATATTGAATTGCAGGATTCTCTCGAGGAGCTGAACTACCCGAATTTCAAAGCACTGCTCAATTACTACCGGGTGCAGGAGGTAGTTCTCAAATTCGAGGATCCGGCATTCGATCACTATACCATTGAGGCTATTGCGATTGATGCCGGATTTGGCTCCCGGGGTAACTTCTATCCGGTATTTGAATCGGTAAAAGGGGTGAAGCCCGCTTTTTACCGCAGCCAGATCAATCTGCCGGTTTCCTGACCGAAAAACACCGCAAAAAGAATTTACAACGACGAGGATAGGGGTCGTTCCGAAATGTCGGAGCGGCCCTTTTTGAATTATGATTACAAGTAAACGGCCCTTTTTACCCGGAAATATCTGCATATTACTTCACTCCCGTTTTTTCAAAAAAAACGGGAGTTGCTT
>JBEGNB010000074.1:0-4769 GCA_041182785.1 Bacteroidota bacterium | reverse complement strand
ATTTCAAATCCGAATCGCTGAAAAAGGCCGGTGTGGAGAAAATGACCGTTTACTGTACCGGACAGAATATCCTTACCTTTACGAAATACAGCGGTTTCGATCCGGAGGTGAATGCCTTCGGCCTCAGCGCGACCGAGCTTGGTATTGACTATGGCACATACCCGCAGGCGCGTACGGTCACGGCAGGCGTGAACGTCACTTTTTAACACTGAAACACTTCCCTGAAATGAGAAAAATTCTGTTTTTCACAGCTGCCGCCGCGCTGATCTCGCTCAATTCCTGTGAGAAGTTCCTCGAACTGGAACCGATTTCCGAAAGTATTTCCGTGTCGAATACTTCTGCTGATTCGGTATTCTATAAATCGGCCTCTGAGGTGGAAGCCGCTCTGGCGGGCGTTTACGCCGATTTCAAAAATGAATATTATCAGCTCGACTACTTCGTGAACGGAGATGCTCAGTCGGACGATGCCTATGCAGGCGGAGACAATCCCGCCAACTTCCAGATTGATGACTACCGGATTGACGCTATCAACCTGAATGTGAGCCGCGACTGGGCATACCTCTACTCTACGGTGGGCAAGGCCAACGCGGTAATCAATAATACACAGGCGGTAAATGATCCGGCTCTTAGCGCCCAGCGAAAAGCCGAAATTGTCGGGGAGGCCAGTTTTATCCGCGCTTTTATGTACTTCCAGCTGGTTCAGCTCTGGGGTGATGTACCGCTTCAGTTGAGGGAGGTAAGAACCATCAGTGCAGACAAACTCGATGATATTTATCCGATTATCTTCCCGGCCCGCACGCCCAAAGAAGAAATTTACCGGCAAATTATCGCGGATCTGGAAGTCGCGCTCGCAGGCGTGCGCGTGACCGCCCCGCACAAGGGTTTCATCACCAAAGGCGCGGTTAATACCATGCTTGCCAAGGTTTACGCCACGCAGGAACCGCACGACTGGAACAAGGTGAATCAGTACTGCGATGCCGTTATCGCCGGAGGATATACGTTGCTCCCTGATTACGATAAACTCTGGAACAATTCGCAGGAAAACTCGCCGGAGGCCATTTTTGAAATCAACTACAACGGAGGTATCACCGATGGAAACTGGGGCACCAAAATCTTCCGCGGACTCGACTGGAAGAAATTCAACCTGCCCTCTAACGATCTGGCGCGTGCTTTTGACGCAGAAGGCGACACAAAGCGCAAAAACTCCTCGATTATTTTCCTCGACGTGACTGGCAAGTGGTCGGATCCGCACTGGCCGCAGACGAAGTATCCGTTCATCAACAAGTACCGGACCTTCACGGAGGGCAGTAACCAGAACTATATTTTCTATCGCCTGGCCGATGTGCTCCTGCTCAAGGCGGAGGCACTGAACGAACTGGGCGATCTGGCCGGCGCTGCTGCGCTGGTTAATCAAATCCGGACGAGGGTTAGCCTGCCTAATACCACGGCTGCCACCCAGACCGACATGCGCCTGGCCATTGAAAAAGAGCGCCGCCTGGAACTCGCTTTCGAAGGACATCGCTGGTACGACCTGAAGCGCACCGGCCGTGCCATTGCTGTGATGAATGCCGTGACCGGCGCCAACAACGAAAATCTGGGGTACGATTTGAATGAGCAAAGACTGCTCTGGCCCATTCCGCAGGCAGAGCTGGACAAGAATTCAAAGCTGACGCAGAATCCGGGGTATTGATTGGTAATGATTTGAAAGGTGTGTCTGTAGGAGAGCAATCTACGGACACACCTTTTTTTGGGATATTGTTTAATGGTTGGCGGATTTCTAGTGTAAAACTTGTTTGAAAATACTAATTTTTCATCAACTACAAAACTGTCTTTGAAACACGAAACCCAGCCTTTGGGCAGATGCTGTTATGTCTTCGTGCTTTTATCTATATACTGGTCAAAAAAGCTATATTCAACCTCATAAACCGTTTTAGGTCTTACCCCAAGCTCAACTTGTTCAAATAGTTCAACTAACTTTTTGCCATCAATCAATTCAATTGGCGGTGCCCCGTCTCTTGTTGCCTCCCTTTTGGCTTCCTCTGAAAATATGCCTGTTGTCAAAATAATACCCTTTTCTGCTCGTCCAATCATGGCATTTCTAAAGTCACCGACTTGTGCTCTCGAAACTGTACCCTTATATCTTTTGCACTGAAAGAGAACCTTGATACTTACAAAAGGATTTAATTCTAACGTTCCATAACCATCAATCCCGCCATCATGTGAAGCTTGTGTAACAACAACGTTCTCGAAACCATGTTCACGCAAAAGTCTTTTACAAATATGTTCAAAACCTGTGGGTGTAACGGACTGCAAAACTTCTAATAATGTTGGGGCTATTTCATGCTCTAATTGCTCTGGTTCTTCTTCCTCTTGTCGTTTAACAAGTACTGTTTCATTTTTAGCTTTTTTAGTGGCTTGGTGAATTTCTACCCATTTAAGAAAGATTTGTCTCGACTCTTCTACTGTCAGACTTGTATTTTGTCCCTTATTTGTTAATGTCCAAACGCCATGTTTTGAATCATCCAGTAAACCTTCCCAAACTAAATATTGCCTTGCCCAAGCTACCTGATTATGAAATCTAGGTGTCCCAGACTTCATCGTTTCTTCAAGTTTTTCGTCAGGAATGTTTAAGTCTTTTGCTATTTGGTTAACAGCTTCCTTGGGTTTTCCAGAGCCTCCTAATTCTCGCAGTGCATTTAATAAAGGACCAAACCAGTTTATAAATTCTGCGTATCCTGATTTTTTCTTCTTTTCGGTCATTGTCAATAATTATTTATGTGGCCTTTAGCATGAGTCATAACACCCCGCTTCACGATATTCCACCCATCTGTTGCGCATATTTTCCTTATATGAAGCCCGGCTTTTCTCCGGACTAACATCTTCAGTGTCAATACTTGCAACTTGATATGCAGAATCCATGAGACAAATGTACACATGCGTAATTACAATTCCAAATCATCCAAAAGACCTTATAACTTCTCCTCGCCTTTGCAGCTTTGCGAGTATTTTTTTCTCGCAAAGCCGCAAAGGTGCAAAAAAATATGGTGCCCCCGACCAACACCATCTTGTCTTCCGGTTCCGCCCGGAGCGCTGCGACTAACCTGGTTTTGTTTAACCGCAGAGTTACGCAGAGTACAACGAAGAGTTACGCAGAGAACGATTACTTTGCGCAACTCTGCGGTTACCTCTGTGTACCTCTGCGGTTAAACAACCAGGGTTCGTAGCGTATAAAACAACCATTTACAGCAGGAAAAAGTGTTTGGGAGACCCCCGTGGTGTCAGGATATGCCTGCTGATTCAGGCCATTGTGTTTCCGCGCCTGCAGTTGTAGCTGCACTCGCGCAACTCTGGAGTTTGTACCATATGAAACCCTGTTTCCCCCGGGGTTACGACTCCCTCCCCAGCAAATCTTCCACCACCTGCCGGAGCGCCATTTTGCGCTCTTCCGGCACTGATACGGCGTCGAGGTGGCGGAATGCCTCCCGCTGGAATTGCTGTTTCTCCGCTTCGATGAGGGCCGGTATGCCGTTTCGGTTGTAAATGTCTTTCACAGCGGCTATTTTTCGGTCGGGATCTTCCTGTCCGGTGTGCATCCATCGGTTGAGTTCGTCCCGGTCCTGCTGACTGCCCACTTCCATCGTTTTGAGTACGAGCAGGGTTTTTTTATTCTGCAGGATATCGCCGCCCACCTGTTTGCCGAACTTTTCGGGGTCGCCGTACGTATCCAGCAGGTCGTCCTGAATCTGGAAGGCGATGCCGGCATTCCTTCCGAACTGATACAGGTGCTGCACATCGGCCTCGCCTGCGCGGGCGCACAAGGCGCCCATTTCCAGGGCGCCACCCAGCAATACGGAAGTTTTCAGCTCAATCATGCGGATATACTCCGGGATGCTGACATCGGCACGGGTTTCAAAATTGACGTCCAGTTGTTGTCCCTCACATACTTCCGTAGCCACCCGATTAAAGGTGTCGAGCAGGCTGGCTACTACGTCGGACTCACCGGCACGGGCCAGGAACCGGTAGGCGAAGATGAGCATCACATCGCCGCTGAGTATGCCGGTCACGGTATTCCAGCGCGTGTGCACGGTGGGTTTCCCGCGGCGCAGGGGTGCCGCGTCCATGATATCGTCGTGTATCAGGCTGAAGTTGTGGAACAGCTCGACCGACCAGGCGGCGGGAAGTGCTTTTTCCACGTCGTCGCGGAACAGTTCGTAGCCCATCAGCAGCAGGGCCGGCCGGATGCGCTTTCCGCCGAGCGTCAGGATGTAGCTGCATGGCTCGTACAGTTCGCCGGGATAATCCGGGAAGCCGTTTTCGGTTTGATAGTCCTGTATCAGTCCGAGTAATTTCGGAAGAGTGTGCATGGCTTGTTGATTGACTGACGCCGGTTAGCTCCGGCAGATTGGCACAAATATATAAAGGTGTGGAATTACGGGTAATATTTCAGGGAATTCAGAGTCGCTGTTTCACCCGTTTCACCATCATTTCCTTCCATACGGGGAAGGTGCCGTCGAGGATGTGCTTTCTGGCTTCCTTCACCAGCCACAGGTAAAAGGAAAGATTTTGCAGGGTGGCCAGCTGCATTCCGAGTATTTCTTCATTGATGAACAGGTGGCGCAGATAGGCTTTCGAGTGAATCCTGCTCGTCGGGGCCGGACTGTCGGGGTCAATAGCGGAGAAATCGCGTTGCCAGCGCTGATTTTTGATATTGATAATACCTTCGCCGGTGTAGATGAGTCCGTGGCGCGCGTTGCGCGTGGGCATGACGC
>JBEGNB010000073.1:0-2771 GCA_041182785.1 Bacteroidota bacterium | reverse complement strand
TGCAGTACGAAGTCGAATTTACCGCCGAAGTGCTCCATACTCCTGGTGAAGAGTTGCTCCAGATCTTCGATAGAGGTAGCATCGGCTCCGATAACAGGGGCGTTGCATTTTTCGGCCAGACCGTTAATTTCACCCATGCGCATGGCAACGGGAGCGTTAGTCAGCACAATCTGAGCGCCTTCTTCGACACAGCGTTCAGCGACCTTCCAGGCGATACTCTCACTGTTAAGTGCGCCTGAAATGATTCCTTTTTTTCCAGCAAGTAAGTTACCCATAAGCTATTGTTTCCGCAGCGGAGTGCGGCAAAGTGAAAAAATGATTGGGGCGCAAAGATAATTTTATAGGCGGATTAATGGGGTATTGATTGATTGCAAATTGATTTGGCGGGACAAAATGCAGTTGTGATACATCAATTTCGTGGTACCAGTACGTTTAGTGCAGCCGGTTTGACAGAGAAAACGAGACTTGCCTCTGCGATAAAACCCTCTCCGTCAACGTGCGCATACAGCGGTTTGTCCGAATGGATGGAGAGTTGGCCAGTTGAATAGTGTTCAATGAAACCGGCTTCGTATATCTTTCCGTTGAGGGTGGCCGGTACGGCTGCAAAATATTTCCAGCGCGGCACATCCTTCAGAATTACCACCTCCAGTTTGCCGTCGTCGGGACGGGCATCGGGGGCTATGGTGAAATTATATCCATACATCGGGCCATTGGCAACAGCGATCGAGAAGCACTTTCTATCGAGATCGGTTCCGTCAATATTGATAAGGGCATTGAAGGGCCTGAACGTTAATCCGGCTCTGACAGACTTGATGAAGTAGGGCCAGAATCCTCTGAAGTGACTTTCCTTCATCAGATTGGAGACAAGCCCGTCGAAACCGACGCCCGCCATATTAAAGAAGGGGCGGTTATTCACCATACCCACATCTATCAGCATTTTTTCTGACCGGTTGAGTAACCTGACGGCATTTTCGAGCCGGCGGCCATATCCGAGGTGCATGGCGAGGCCGTTACCGGAGCCTGCCGGAATAATTCCGAGTGCAACGGAGGTGCCCATCAGGGCAGGAGCGATTTCATTGACCGAGCCATCTCCGCCCACAGCCACCACCGCGCTGTATCCTTCCGAAACTGCTTTCCGGGCAAGCTCAAGTCCGTGACCGGGCCCTTCGGTTGTCCACAGCGACCAGGTAAATTTACGGTGGTTGAGGTGTTTGTCGAGGAGCGCCGCGATATTTCGCTGAAGATTGGTACCTGCCTTCGGGTTTACAATGAACACGATATTTTCCGGGCCGAGCAGCGAGGCGGCGAATTCGTTGACAATAACCGGATGCGACTTTTGCATGGAGGACGTATTGAAACTAGTCTTCCGGCAGTTCTCTGCGGGAGTTCAGATAAACCCTCCACTTGTCGAGAACAGCCTTCATATCGTTGGGGAGCTCCGACTCAAAGCGCATAAACTCGTTGGTACGCGGGTGAACAAACCCGAGCACTTTGGCGTGGAGCGCCTGTCGGGGCATCAATTTGAAGCAATTTTCAACAAACTGCTTGTATTTTGTAAAAATAGTGCCCTTAAGAATCTGATTCCCCCCGTAGCGCGGGTCGCCGAACAGGGTGTGTCCGATATACTTCATGTGTACACGAATCTGGTGCGTCCGGCCTGTTTCCAGCTGACACTCGACGAGCGTGACATAATAATATCGTTCCAGGGCTTTCCAGTGCGTAACCGCCCATTTGCCGTCGTCGCCCTCGGGAAACACCATAAACATCTTTCTGTCGTTGGGGTTGCGGCCGATATTTCCTTCTATAGTACCTTCATCTGCCTCCGTATTACCCCATACGATAGCCTGATAACGGCGCTCTATTGTATGGTGAAAAAACTGGTTGGCCAGGTGCGTCATCGCATATTCATTCTTGGCCACCACCATGAGTCCGGTAGTATCCTTGTCAATACGGTGAACGATACCTGCCCGATTGGGCTCATTACCGGGTTTTACTGGCAGATCACCAATCTGATGCTGCAAATGCCAGGCTACCGCGTTCACCAGCGTACCGTTGGGGATACCCACGCCGGGGTGAACCGCCATGCCGAACGGTTTATTGATAACCAGCACATCCTCATCTTCATAAACGACATTCAGCGGGATATCCTGTGCGAGCACCTCAAATGAATCGTCAACAGCCCTCGGGAGTATGACCGTAATGGTATTTCCGGGTTTGACCTTGTAATTGGGCTTCACCTCCCGGTCGTCAACCGTAACCGTACCGGCACGTATCGCGTTCTGCACCTTGCTGCGCGACTTGTTGGCCAGACGGTCCATCAGGAACTTGTCCAGGCGGAGTTGTGATTGCTGGCGGTCGGCTACGATTTCGTGCCTTTCATAATATTCTTCATTGCCTGCCACCTCCTCATTATCGGAGTCGGGAATAACAGACGTCTGGTCTTCGGGATGTTCACAGGTATTCGGATCGTGGCTCATTTCGGAATTTATACCCTGGGCAGCGCCTGAACTGACGCTGTTTGTGGTTTTTCAATGGTGCAAAAGTAGGTCTTTTTAACGAGCATGTTCTAAATCAGGCATAATCGTGGCACATGTAAATCAATTCTTGTCACCAGTTTTCATCTTTTCTGTGAAAAAAATGTTTCAGGAAGTGTGAAGGGGCGCTTTCTGAACGAACTTTGCGCCACCTTCATCATAAACAACTCAATATCATGGAAAAAAGAACCTTCCTCAAATCAGGGCTGTTTCTCGGTTTTGCAGCCGCTGCCTCAT
>JBEGNB010000072.1:0-13416 GCA_041182785.1 Bacteroidota bacterium | reverse complement strand
CTTCATGTGAACTGGCTGCATGGTGCCGTGGCCAAAGGGCTGAAGGCCAGAGTTGAGATGTCGGTTAATGTCAGAAAAACAGAATTTGCTCGGTACAGGGATTTTTCCTTTGACGACCCCTCCCGATATTTTTCTTCTGAACCGGAAGTATTGTTCGACGGCGCTGTTGATCAGGGTGGACTGGCGAAAATTCCACTCAAAATTGGTCAGATGAATGAATCGCCTGGCAAACTTACTGCCAATTTCAAGGTGCGAGCTTTCGAACAGGGTGGTGATTTCAGTACGGACAATTTCAACATAGAAATTTCTCCCTACGATCGTTATGTGGGTGTTTACATCCCTGCAAACCGGTGGGGTTCGAAGATTTTCGATGAGAAGGGTGGAGATGTCACCTTTGCCATGGTGGATAAAAATGGTAATCCGCTGGCCAACCAGTCGCTGAACGTGGCACTTTATCGGGTGGACTGGCGCTGGTGGTGGGATGAGAATGACAACAGCGGGGTGGGCAACTTCAATTATGGGGAAATGAATAATGCCATTGCACAGACTGAACTGGTGACAAACAGTCGCGGTCAGGTAACCTGGAAGGTCAGACCAAACGGCTGGGGCAGATATCTGGTGCGTGTTACGGATGCAAAGGGCCAACATGCCGGTGGCGATTTCTTCTGGACGGGATACCCCGACGATCAGTATGACATGTCGAGCAGAAATGCAGCAGCCATGCTGCCGTTTACTGCCGACAAGGAGAAATACGGCCTCGGTGAAACGGTCACATTGAAAGTGCCGGCCAGCGAACAGGGACGTATTTTGCTCACCCTCGAGACGGGTAGCCGGGTCGCAAAACATTTTTGGTACGATGCCAAGGCAGGAGATAACCTCATCAGCTTCAAGGCCGATGCCTCTATGGCCCCTACGGTTTATGCACATGTGAGTTTGCTGCAACCTCACGCGCAGACTGTCAACGACCTGCCCATCCGTATGTATGGTGTAATACCTGTACAGGTCGAAGATCAGTCTTCACGACTTCAGGCCCAGATTGATATGCCGGAGACCGTCAGACCGGGAGAATATTTCAATGTTTCGCTCCGGGAACTGGGAAGCAAGGACTGTACCTACACCATTGATATCGTGGATGAAGGACTGCTCGACCTCACCAGGTTCAAAACCCCCGATCCGTGGGAGGCTTTCAATGCCCGCGAGGCGCTCGGCGTGAAAACCTGGGACATCTACGATTTTGTACTTGGCGCGTATGCCATCGAACTGGACCGGATACTGGCTATTGGAGGTGACGGTATCAATGTAAAGGCAAAACCCGCCTCGGTAAACCGGTTCAAACCAACGGTAATACACCTGGGGCCATTCCGCCTCGGGAAAGGTCAGATTGCGCGTCACCGCGTCAAAATTGACAATTATGTAGGTTCGGTGAGGGTAATGGCTGTGCTTTGTGATCCGGCCAAAGCAGGTGTTTCCGGCGCTCACGGCAGCGCGGAAAAAACGGTACCTGTGAAAAAACCGCTTATGGTTCTCCCCACACTTCCGCGTGTACTCGGTCCCGGCGAAACCTTGCGGCTTCCGGTGGATGTATTCGCCATGGAAAAAAATGTGCAGAACGCCACTGTTTCCGTAAGAGAAAAAACCGGACTGGTGAGCGTGGAAGGGGCAGGGTTCACCAGTCTTGCATTCAGTGAGCCGGGTAACAAAATGGTGTTTTTTAACATCAAAGTAGGTCAGAAAACAGGCAGGGCCCGGTTTAACGTATCTGCTGAAGGCGGTGGTGAATCCGCTACCACGGATATAGAAGTGGAAATAAGAAACCCCAATCCCGCCGTCACCCGTATCGTCGAGGATGTAGTGGAGCCCGGTAAAACATGGACCAAACCTGCCGGGCCGACAGATCTGACAGACTTGACCAATATATATCTGGAGATCAGCAGTGTACCCCCGGTTAACCTGTCGAAACAGCTGGACTACCTTATCTCATACCCGCACGGGTGCGTGGAGCAGGTAACTTCTGCGGCCTTCCCACAGTTGTATGTTGATGTCATCGCACCGCTAACCGACAAACAAAAACAGGATACAGAACGAAATATCAAGGCTGCCATAGCCAGATTACAGTCATTCCAGCTTCCTTCCGGAGCATTTTCATACTGGCCCGGCGGATCTCAGGCTGCCGATTGGGCGGGTACCTATGCCGGGCACTTTTTACTTGAAGCCAGATCAAAAGGGTATGCTATCCCGGATCAGCTTCTCTCAAAATGGCTCGACTATCAGACAAAAACCTCCAGACTTTGGGAGCCTGTTTACAACAATAACCGGAATGAAGGCAGTCTGCATGATATTGAACTGGCCCAGGCTTACCGGTTGTACACGCTTGCACTTGCACAGAAGCCCGATGTGCCGGGTATGAACAGGCTGAAGGAAAGCAGGAACAAGTACCAGACCTCTGCCAATTTACTGGCTGCAGCCTATGCACTGGCGGGCAAGAAGGAAGCGGCGCGGGATTTGTTGAACGACAGATCCGCCAAAGCTTTCAATTACGACTGGTGGGGTGAAACATACGGATCAGCGCTTCGCGATCTGGCACTCAGGCTTGAAACACTGGCCATAACCGGAGATACCCAGCGTGGTACTGAGGTCGCCACGCAGGTGGCCTCTCTGGTCGGAAATACGGCGGCATGGTATTCAACCCAGGAGGTCGCCACGAGTCTGAGAGCACTGGCCAGGTTTATTCAGGGAGGTGCTTTCAACGAAAAACCGGCATTCACCCTGAAGGCGGGAACCCGTGATATGCCTGTATCCGCCGGTACGCCATATTATGTTTATAATCTTGCCGGTGAATCGGGTGCTGTAACGGTGAGGAACACCTCTGGTAAAAGGTTATATGTGCGTACGGTGTACAATGGTCGTACGGCAACGGGCAGCAGCCAGGCAGAATCATCCAATATGGCAATGGATATTCGTTATACCAACCTTGCCGGTGCTGATATTAATCCGTCCAGCATTACCCAGGGGACAGATTTTATTGCTGAGGTAACTGTTAGGCGATCCAGCGAGATGCCCTTTGATTTCAATGAAATGGCCTTGACGCAGGTATTTCCTTCCGGCTGGGAAATAATCAATACCCGGATGAGTGCGACGGGAGAATCGGGCGTGGGCACCTCCACTCCGGAATATCAGGATATACGTGACGATCGTGTAATGACCTATTTTGATATGCCGTTCCGCGGGGCTGATCCGGATAATCAGCGTCCTAAAGTTTACAGGGTACTGCTTAATGCGGCATACGCCGGCAGGTATTATCTGGCGCCGGTATCCTGTGCTGCCATGTACGACAACCGGATTCGCGCGAGTGTGCCCGGTAAATGGGTGGAAGTACTTTAAAAGCTACAAATCAGATAAACTGCGGGGTCTTCTTTTGGTTTCCCAGAAGAAGCCCTCCAGTTTTTTGGTTTCTTTCCCGGCCTTTCGCATAGGAATGAACTTTCCGGTTGGTTCCACATAGAATCTCACATGCTCTACCTTGTTGTTGCCAAACGACAGGCGCATTTCCGAGCAGGTAGTTTCATACAGGCCAATATAGGCTCCTTTGTCGTCGAGGGCATAATACACCGCCTGCCCGTTGCCCTCCACATACATATCGCGCACTTCATTCTCCCTGAAATAGGCTGTTGTGTGCTTTCCCTTAATCTGATTAAAGAGAATTTCGTCTTCAGAATTGATGACCAGCGAATTCTGGCGCAGCCATATCCGGTCCATTTTTTTGTTTTTCAGCAACATTCCAATCGTATCTCCGGAAAACTGGGAGGTGTCTGACCATATAACCGGCGTCTGATCAATTTTGTAGAACCAGAAAACAGAGTCGCGGGTGCTGAAGGAAAGCGAGTCGGAGGAGGCCTGCAGGTCGCTCTTGAATACCCGTACATCGCGGTAGGCGAGCAGGCGTCGCTCGTCGCCGGTTGAATCGGGTTTATAGGATGTGAGACGTTCGGCACTCATGTACAACGTATCGCCGTCCACTACCGATTTCATCAGCGGGCGGCCCGATTCGCCGTCTTCATAACTGCCCTGAGCATACAGATAATCGGACTTTTTATTGTAAATCATCCGGTGCGTCAGGACGGAGAACTCACCTGCCGTATCTACCCATTCCACCCGGCCGACAGCCAGCCCGTTTCCGAGGGCATCGTTGTAGTAGAGCGAGTCGGCATCAATAATATTATCGCCGTCCACCACGCGGCCCCGGCCCGATAGCTGGTAATTCTTGTTCCGGCTGTCGTAACTGATGTCTTCACCGCGTATATCGCGTGTACTGTCGCGGAAGTGTGCGTTCCCTTTCAGGCGCATGGTTTCCGATTCCTCGAAGTAAATAATGACTTCAGCATCGGTTACTTCGCCTTTTTTATCGTTTTCAACGTGTGCGTTGCCTTCCAGGGTATATGATTTCTGGGTTCCGTTATAACGCATTTTTCGGGCGTATCCTCGTTCGCCATCGCGTATGAACTGCGGATTTTTATCGAAGGAGGCAAAGTCATTCTGGATGTCATAGAAGCCGCCCTCGGTATATACCTTGCTGTCGCGCTGGCTTACCAGCGTAGGGGCAACAAAACGCACCATCTGTGCTTCCGTGTTGAAAGTCATGGTATCGGTGCGCATGGTGAAATCGGGATCCGTTGCCAGTACGTCACCTTTCAGAAATACTTCTTTTTCGTTGACGTAGTAGTATCCGCGGCGACTTTTCAGGCGGCTCTGGCCGTTGGACATAGTGGCGCCATTTTGGTAGTCCGCGATTTTCCGGGCTGCATCGTAGTGCATTTTACTGGTGAACAGTTGCTGAACACCGTTCTCAAGCACCACATTGCCCGAAAGATCAGCCTGCTTCGTGTCGGCTCTGTAATGCGTTGAATCCGAAAATATCTTGACGGTGTCTCCCTGTTCAATAACAACACTGCCTTTGAGGATGGCATGATCGCCGTCCATGATTGCCGAGTCGCAGTGAATCAGGATATCCTCCTGACGCATCCGTACATTGCCGCTCAGTTTTTGCATTTCACGGTCGCCTTTCCGGAAGTTTTCAATCAGAAGTGCTGTTTCAATTTTCAGCTTCTGAGTATCCTGCGTGACCGGTGCAGGCGACTGTGCACACAATGCAGATGCCGTTGTGAGCAGCACGGCAAGAATGGTTATCGCGCGTATGGACATACTTTAATGGTCTTCAGTTTCCTTTTCTCCCGAAATGGAAACGCAAAGGAACAGGTTTTTGCGGCTCTTATCCGGTTATTTGCCCAACGACAACAGATTGGCGAATAATCTGTACGCTCCCGGTACACCGGCTGGCAGCTCGCGGAAGAACGAAATTCCGGTATAAACATAGTGGCCTTTACCATAAGAAGCCACCAGCAGTGATCCATCTGCCGGTTTTTCACCCGGGTCGTTCATGGAAAGCGGTGCTGAAAAATTAGGATCCCATTCTGAAGGGAAATAGAGGCCCCGTTCCTGCACCCAGCCACTGAAGTCGTCAGCGGTAATCTTATTGGGAGTATTTAGCACAGGGTGTTCGGGTAAGATCATGCGAACCTCGCAAACTTCGTCGGTTGCGCGTACGCGGGATATTTTCACCGGGTAGGGTGCGAGACTGGCTGCATCCATTACGAATTCGAAATTGGTATTGTACTGCACAATCATCGTACCGCCTTGCTGCACGTAGTCGAACAGCGCCTGCTGATGAAATGCCAGCGCGTCTTTGGTATTGTACGCGCGGACACCCATGACTATGGCGTCGAATTTTTTCAGATTGGCAGGTTCCAGGTCGGCATCGTTGAGTAATGTCACGTTGCAACCCATCTGCCGCAGAGATGCCGGCACATCGTCGCCTGCCCCCATGTAGTAGCCCACATTTTTGGCCGAAACCTTCAGGTTTAGCCTGGAAGCATGTGCAGTGGCCGGTAGCAGGACACTCTGCTGCGGTATATGATCATATTTAATGGTTACAAGTTTGCCGGAGAATGTGTTGCCGCCCATGTCTGCCTGAGCCGTGAGGTTCACATCGCCTTCTCCTGCCGAAACAATGAAGGTGAACGTTTTCTCCTGTCCCCGCTTGCTGAATTCAAAACTGTTGCCTGATGAGCCTGCCGGACGAATAGTCCACCCTTTTCCGGGAGGGGCTATATTAACAGTACCCTTTACGCCATCTCTTCCTGCGCGCACACGTACGCTGACTTCGCGTTCTTTCTGGTACAATATGTAGGATGGCTCCGTAAACTCCAGAAATACAGGAGGAAGTACTTCAAACGGACGCCAAACTTCGCCAACGGAAGGTTCTCCGGTCTTCCAGGCAACGTCACTTTTGAACTTCAACGGCACGCCGTTAACAGTCACTGTCCACTCAACCGAAGCATAGCGGGGCGTTTCAGGTACACCACGCAGAGACTGCTCCGGGACGTCGTACATACCTGTAGTAGAGGGCCGGAGCAACCAGTATGGCGCCGTAATGGGTGCATTTTCAGGAATTCTGACCGATTTCTCGAGGATCCAGCCTGTATTGGCCTGAAGGCTGGCTGCCGGGAGCGTATCGAGCAGTCCGGGATTCAGACTTACACGTGACAGTATGACATTGGCGCCGCCGGCACGGGCTATACATTCAAACCTGACTTTGACATTTTCTCCCGGTGACACGACCGGTTCGGAGGCCGTTGCTTCCAGGTACAGTCCCAGACAACCCTGAATGACGGTCTTTATTTCTTCCAGTTTCTTGTTCCGCCAGATACCATCGGGCAGTGCACTGATCATTTCCATTGCTCTGAGCAGGTCCGGAACCGATGCTGCCGGATTCTCGTGTCGGAAATTTTTGTCAATTTCAGCGAGGAACGAACCAACAGGCTCACCGCCTTTAACCCTGGACCAGGTGGTATTCACGCCATCAAAAATATCCGGATTGCCTGGTCTTTCACCCTTTACAAAATCCAGATATTCTATGGCAGAGCCACGTGTACTGAGCATGCCAAAGCCCTGACACCGGTGCATGGAGCGGCTTTCGGCGGCTATTTCGCCGTTGCTTTTTCCTTTCAGCGGGAGCCAGACACCCATATCCACGGGCCACAGACTGCTTTTGTCTGCTTTCTGGAAAGCTTCCTGGCTGCCATAAAACCACCAGGATGTATTGAAAAACTGCCGGCGGGCCTGCCATGGAGAAACAAATTTCAATTGCTCCGGGTAAGCGTCGGTTTTGCCGGCCAGATCAAAAGCCTCGACCGAAAGCATGGCAGAGGCTGTGTGGTGTCCGTGTGTGTCGTATTTTTTATCGTGATTGAAGCGGTTTATAACCACATCGGGCTGTGTTTTGCGGTAAGCCCATACTACATCGGCCAGTACTTCGTCCTTGTTCCAGAACCGCAGCGTTTCTTCCGGACTCTTCGAGTAGCCGAAATCGTTGGCGCGGCTGAACATCTGATTGCCTCCATCAACAGAGCGCGCCATGAGCAGTTCCTGCGTGCGCAAGACACCCAGCAACTCGCGGATTTCAGTGCCGATCAGATTCTGGCCGCCATCGCCGCGGGTCAGCGAGAGATAAGTCACATCGTACAGCTTCTCATTTCGCAGATAACTGATCATGCGGGTATTTTCGTCATCGGGGTGAGCCGCTACATACAAGACAGATCCCAGAACATTCAGCTTTTTAATAGCAATATGCAGATCTGCGGAATTGGGTTTGGCCGGCTTCTGTGCGAAAGCGACGAAAGGGACAAGGAAAAACAGTACAGCGATTCTGAGCATGGCGAATTACTTGCTTCTTAGACGCACAACAGGGCAAATCATTTCTTCTAGAGAAATACCCCCGTGCTGGAAGGTGTTGCGGTAATAGTTGTAAAAGTGATTGTAGTTGTTCGGGTACAGGAAGAAATAATCTTCCTTCGCAAAGATAAAGGAGCTGCTGATATTGGGCCTCGGTAATCCTGCTTTGTGCGGATCTTTAATGACCAGTACATCCCTGCTTTCATATTGAAGGTTACGACCTACCTTGTACCGGAGGTTGGTGGTGGTTTCCCGGTCACCAACCACCTTTGAGGGTCTTTGTACACGGATTGTACCGTGGTCGGTAGTTACAAACAATTGAACGTCACGGCCTTCGAGTCGCTGCAGGGCCGTCCACAGCGGACTGTGAAGGAACCAGGAACGTGTCAGAGACCTGTATGCGCGTTCGTCGCCGGCCAGCTCCTTGAGTACCTCCATCTCCGTGCGTGCGTGCGACAGCATGTCAATAAAATTATAGACAATAACCGTGAGGTCGTTATTCAGGTAGTGCAGGATATTGTCGTTCAGGTCTTTGCCATGTGTTACATTGGTCACCTTGACATAGTCCCACTTGACAGGCTTGCGAAAATCGCGTTCAATCTGTTTGCCCAGGAAAAAGTCTTCAAAGAGATTTTTTCCGCCCTCTTCCGAGTCGTTTTTCCATTTATCCGGGAAGTTCTTTTCAATATCCGAGGGCATCATGCCGGCGAAAATAGCGTTTCGGCTGTACTGCGTGGCTGTCGGGAGAATACTGAAGAAGTATCCTTCATTCTCGGTCTTGAAAAGTTCGTTGAGTGTTGGTTCAATAGTTTTCCACTGGTCGTACCTCAGGTTGTCGAGCAGCAGCACGATAGTGGGCGTCCCGTTGCTAACGTGAGGGAATATGTGCTTGCGCATCATGGAGTGCGACATAACCGGTCCCACCTCCTTGTTCCGATCAACCCAGTCGAAATAGTTGTTGTTCACATATTTAGCGAACTCGGTGTTGGCCTGTTCTTTTTGCTGGGAGAGTATTTCATTCACAGTGCTTGCCTGATTGGCATCCACGCGCAGTTCCCAGTTTACAATTTTGCGGTATGCATCCACCCATTCGCTGTGGTCGAGCCCCGATGTAATCTGCATAAAAATTTGCCTGAACTCCTGTTGGTAATCCATGGCAGTGCGCTCGCTCACAAGCCGCTTGTTGTCAATCAGCTTTTTTAGCGTGAGCAGTATCTGGTTCGGGTTGACGGGCTTGATAAGATAATCGGAAATTTGAGATCCTATAGCATCTTCCATGACGTGTTCGGCCTCATTTTTTGTAATAAGAACCACTGGTACGGAAGGGTTTTTCTCCTTGATACGGGGCAGTACTTCGAGGCCGGTTAGACCGGGCATACTTTCATCCAGAAAAACCACATCAATATCGGCGGACTGTTCTCCGTAGATTTCGACGGCATCATGTCCGTTTGAAGCAGTAACAACGTCGTATCCCTTTGACTGCAGGAAAATAATATGCGGCTTGAGGAGATCTATCTCGTCATCGGCCCAAAGAATTTTGATCTTTTCCATCTTGATGTGGTATTTCGATTAACTGTTTATTCCTGTAGAAACTACAAGAACGAATGGCAAGGTACATTTATGTTGAACATCACACAAAAAACCCGAACTTTGCACTGGTAATGAATGGCAGAAAAAAGATATTCAACGATCCCGTGTACGGGTTTGTTTCGGTTCCGGGGGGCTTGCTGCTGGGACTGATTGACCACCCCTTTTTCCAGCGACTTCGGAGAATCAGGCAACTGGGCCTGGCACCGTTTGTTTATCCGGGCGCTCTCCACACCCGTTTTCATCATGCGCTGGGTGCACTGCATCTGATGCAGGAATCTATTGAAACGCTGCGACAGAAAGGCGTACTGATTACAGATGAAGAGGCCGAAGCAGCCTGTGTGGCTATTCTATTGCATGATATTGGTCACGGACCCTTTTCCCATGCGCTGGAGCACACTTTGGTGGAAATGCATCATGAGCAGATTTCTCTGTGGATAATGGAGGAGCTGAACAAACAGTTCGACGGCAAACTTGAACTTGCCATCTCCATATTTAACGATAAACACCCCAAAAGGTTTCTGCATCAGCTTGTTTCCGGGCAACTGGACATGGACCGGATGGACTACCTGAACCGCGACAGCTTTTTTACCGGTGTCAGCGAGGGTGTTATCGGTTACGACCGGATAATTAAAATGCTGGATGTACACGACGGACAACTCGTTGTGGAAGAGAAGGGTATTTACAGCGTTGAAAAATTTCTGATAGCCCGTCGCCTGATGTACTGGCAGGTCTATCTCCACAAAACAGGGGTTGCGGCCGAGCACATGCTCATTAATACACTCAGGCGCGCACGTGTGCTGGCGCTTGAGGGGAAAGATCTGGAGGCCCCCAGGCATCTTCACTGGTTCCTGTACCGGAAACCCGGCGAACAAATCAAGAATGAAGAGCTCCTGAGTCATTTTCTCCGACTCGACGATAACGATATTACTGCGGCAATCAAATACTGGTCAGAATCCGACGACTTCATCCTCGCTTTTCTTTCAGGGGGAATACTCGACAGACGACTGTTCAGGCTGGAGTGGTTCAACGAACCCGTTTCACCCGGATACGAGCAGCAGATCCGTGAAATGGTGACCCGGGAGTACGGAGACAAGACCGATACGGGATACCTGATTATTACCGGCTCTGAAAGCAACAGAGCATACGACAACAGCAGGGATCAGATCAAAATCCTGTTTAAAAACGGCTCCGTGGTTCCCATAGACCAGTGCTCGGATGTACCCCTTTACACTCAACTGGTTACGAAGTTTTTTATTTGTTATCCCAAGATCAGGAAATGATATTAAAAAAATAACAGAAATTTGTCAGCGACACTCCTACTTTTGTAAGACGTCTAATCGTATTTAAATCAGCTTCATCCCGCGCAAAAAATTGATTATGAAACCTTTACTCGTCTTTGTTTTCGCTTTGACTTTGTTAAATACGGCTGTTATGGCTCAGGATTCACCTCCAAATGCCATGCCCGGAAAGTGCTACGCCAAGTGTCTGATGCCCGATCAGTTCGAGAATGTAACAGAACAGGTGCTGGTCAGGGCTGGCTACAAGCGTCTGACTGCCGTACCTGCCGAACTTGAAGCCAGGGTTGATCAACTGGAGATAAAACCTGCGGGCAGGCGACTCATATCGGAACCTGCCAAATATGAAGTAGTGGAAGACAGAGTGATGGTAAAATCGCCGGGCAACAACAATTCTGTTTATGAAACAGTAACTGAAAATATACTGGTAAAGCCTGAAGAAATACGGTTTGTCGTTATGCCGGCTACTTACAAGGACACGGTCATATCCTATGTCGTGGAAGCTGCGCATACCCGACTGGAGGTGCTGCAACCGGCCTACGAGTCGGTCACTGAGCGAGTGGAGGTTAAACCGGCTGGTATTAAATGGGTGAAAAAGCTTGCAGATGCCACGTGTCTGGGAGCCAATCCGGATGACTGTTACGTCTGGTGTATGGTCGAAACACCTGCAGAATATGCAACCATTACCAAACGTGTCAACAAAGGCTGCGACGGATCGGGTGTTGCCGATGCAGGCTGTATCAAAACGGTGGAGGTTCCCGCCAAAATGGGTACGCGTACAGTGAAAAAACTGGTCAAGGATACGTACATCAAGGAGGAAAAAATTCCTGCCGAATACAGGCCCATGACAATCCGGCGCGCCAAGACAGAAGTGCCCATTGGAGAAGCGACCGTTACACCAGAGTATGTAACGGTAAAAAAGTATGTAATGGTAAGCCCTCCATCCATAAGAGAGGAAGCAGTTCAGGCTGAAACAGCACCTTTTAATGTAAAGTCAGTGAAAAAGGAGGCCTCGCTGAAATCAGAAGACGTTCCTGCCGAGTATATTACAGTTACCAGAAGAAAACTTGTCAGGCCCGGCGGCTTCACTGCATGGCGTGAGGTGCTTTGTCCTGACAGAATGCCAGCCTACACGATAAAACAGGTTCAGGCAGCATTGCTCAAAGCAGGTTATTTTCAGGGTACTCCGGATAATGTCATGGGTGAACGCACCAAAGCAGCCCTGACCAAGTTCCAGAAAGACAAAGGATTGCCTGTCGGAAACCTCGATCTCGAAACACTGAAAGCACTCGGTATTACAGCTCACTAGACCTGTACTTCTGCCCAACTAATCAGGAGAAATAATTAATTAACCCCTGAGATGTGTTTTTGGAATAATATTTGCAGGATACATCTCGAAACTTTTGAAAAACTGATCCTTACAGGGGACTTGCAAAAATCGGTACAACTAAATGGAGAACAACGGACCTTTACAGTACATGGTGGATTTTACACTTCCATCAGAATTGTCAGAAGAATTCATCCAGAAAATTCCGTTACAACGTAACCTCGTAAATCGTCTGATCGGCGAGGGAAAAGTATTGAACTACTCGCTTTCCCTGCAGGATTCAAAGCTGTGGGTAGTTTTCTGTGCCGACTCGGAGGCAGAACTTCTTGATATGGTATATCGCCTCCCGCTTACGCGCTATATGAGCGTAAGAATCAGTGCCTTGTCACTCTATAGCAGTTCCGGAATAAACCAGCCAGCCTTCTCTGTCAACTAAGAGCATACCCCGGATTTTCTCACCGAATCCAAAATATACCTGTTTGTCATCGGTATTAATCCAGGGTACGCTTCCAGCTTGTTACCCGATGTTATCTGGTTGTTCAACAGCATTTGTGTAGTGTCGTCAAGGATACGGCACCCTGTTCATATTCAATGGCAGTATGTTAAAAAAAAGCGGCGATTTGTTTTTTTCTGAAAAAAGTCGTTTTTTTGCCTTTCCAAGGAATTGGTCGAATAGTGCGTGGACTTAGGGCTGCGTGTGTTCTCACCCAAATTCTGGAAAATAAATCTGGAAAACCGGCTCCGACTGCTTTTGTCGTCGGGTCTCACCTAATCTTCAGCACTAAATACGAGAGCAGGTCCGCTGGTGTTTCCATTTTCTGAATAATCCTGAAGAGGCGTTTTATCCCCGCGCTTCTTTAACCGACCAGGAAATCAAGGCGAACCACCTTAACCCTCACCAAGTGCGTTTCGTCCGCCTGAGATTGACAAAATTTATGACAAGGCAGTCATGGATTTGCCTGGCAAACAATGAGATTTATGGGCAGGAAAGAAAAGTTTGTTTACAACATTCACACGCTTACCTATGAGAAGGTAGTAGTCCCGGTCAAGACCAGGATATGGCAGGTTTTTGGCCTGTTCTCTGTCGTTGTAGTGACGTCCCTCGCTATGCTTGCCGTGTTCTACACGCTTTTCCCCTCACCCAGAGAGGCGGATTTGATGCGCGAGATAGAGCAGATGGAATCCAAATACAAGCAGATGAGCGGGCAGGTAGAGGTAATGTCTAAAGTGCTAAATAATATTCAGGAGCGAGATGCCAATGTACACCGTATGGTTTTTGGTATGGATCCTATTGATAAAGACATATGGGAAGCCGGAACAGGAGGGCATACTGCTCATCCTGAAGTTGACGCCTTCAAATTCGGTGGAGCCGCTGTAAGTGAGGCACTCACCAGAATAGACTTCCTGAGCAGACAG
>JBEGNB010000071.1:0-4276 GCA_041182785.1 Bacteroidota bacterium | reverse complement strand
AAAGGTTTCAGAATGATTCCGGTGTCTGGTACCGGACGAGCGTCCGGCCTCAGAATAACTGGCCGGCCTCCGTACGGATGGCTATGATTGCCTTTTCAAGAATGGTCTGTTCCTGTTCCTGCAGTACTTCAATCAGTGCTCTGAAGAGCAATTCGGAGTCAGCCCGTGGATCCAGGTCTTCACCTGTGTTGGTGACGATATTCAGGGTGTCCTGTTTGGCCAGGCGCATGATTTTCCAGAGTGTTTCCGACACGTATAACTGCTGGGAGGTATTGTGGTCGAACTCCTGACTGATGGCCATCATCAGGGCAGCCCGGAGTTCAACAACGCTCATCCCGGGTGTGCGTACGCGCATGATGGTATTGAGTATGCCTGCACGGTCGCAGAGAAGGGTCAGTCGCTCATAAGCCTGCAACCTGATGGGAAGGGTAATCTTCTGCGCGTCGTTGCGGAGAATAGCGCGGTCAACACGCTGCCGCTCGTCGAGCAGCATTTTCAGCAGGTAGTAGGCCGTTGCAAAAACAACGATTGCAGGCAGGACAATCTTCAGAAGATCGAGGAAAAACTCCATGTCAAGGGCTATTTGTCAAAAGGGCGTCAAAGGTACGCACTTCACTCCTGATTGCGAACTTTTCCTTTGATTTCCCGTTTACTTTATGTACTTTTGCACGACAAAATTTCAATGAACATGGACATAGTAATGGACGTAAAAAGCACTGCTGTTGCTGCTCCCGTGGCCATCACGCAGGAAGCAACCGACCAGTTGATGCAAATCCGTCGCGAAGAGAATATCCCTGCTGACTATTGCCTTCGCATAGGTGTCAAGGGTGGTGGCTGTTCCGGCTTTTCTTATGTGCTTGGTTTCGACCAGCCTCAGGAAGGCGACGACAGGTATGAAATCAACGGAATTAACGTGGTTATGAACAAGGCTCATGCCATTTACCTGCTTGGTATGGAAATTGACTTTGTGAGTGGCCTCGATAACCGCGGCTTCACGTTCGATAACCCGAACGCCAAAAGTACCTGTGGCTGCGGAACTTCTTTCTCCGCATGATTATTCTACGCATGCTATAAAAAAAGCCGTCCTCTGCCAGGACGGCTTTTTTTATGTTTGCATGCCTGATCTGCATTACTATGAACTGTCTATACTCTCTGTTGCCGGCTGTAACCGCGCTCTTCCTTTCTTCGGCCACTGCACAGTCGCCGGATGCGATTCGCCTGAACCAGGTCGGGTTTTTCCCGGCTGGCCCCAAAACTGCCATTGTACAGCCCGATACAGAAGGTCGTTTCTTCATCACGTCACCCGATTTCAGGGATACGGTCTTTTCCGGTTTCACAGGTCCTCTGCGCACATCGGCACTGTCGGGGCGCCAGACTCGTACGGCCGATTTCTCTGCCTTCAGCCGCAAGGGTCGTTTCGTACTTTCCGTTGCCGGCCAGTCGTGTCCTCTCTTAATTACTGATGCCCCCTTTACTGAACTGGCCACGGCTGCGCTCAGGGGCTTCTACTACCAGCGCATGTCGGTCGGGCTCACCGAACAGTTTGCCGGCAAGTGGCATCGCCCGGCTGGCCACCCTGACCATATAATATATGTACACGCCTCTGCCGCTTCTGCCGAAAGACCCGCCGGCTCTGTCATTTCTTCTCCCGGTGGCTGGTACGATGCCGGCGACTATAACAAGTATATTGTCAATTCGGGAATCACCACGGGTACACTGTTATCCCTATACGAGGATTTTCCGCAGCAGTCATCTTCCATCCGGCTCCATATACCCGAAAGTACCAACAGCCTTCCTGATCTGCTCGACGAGATTCTGTGGAACCTCCGCTGGATGCTGACTATGCAGGATCCTCACGACGGTGGTGTTTATCACAAATGTACTACTGCCGAGTTTGAAGGGTTTATTCGCCCGGAGCTCGCATCTGACCGCCGGTATGTGGTGCAGAAGTCCACCGCTGCCGCGCTCAACTTTGCAGCTGTGACGGCACAGGCAGCCCGGGTGTTTACTGCATTCCCGGGCGAGCTGCCCGGACTGGCTGATTCGTGTCGGGAGGCATCCGTCAGAGCCTGGGCCTGGGCTGTTGCCAATCCGAATGTGATTTACGATCAGGGCAAACTGAATGCTGCTTTCGACCCCGATATAAATACTGGATCCTATGGTGATGGTCAGCTGAGCGATGAATGGCTGTGGGCCGGTACAGAGCTCTGTATCACCACTTCCGACGAGTCATATCTTCGTCCGGGTATGTATCCATCCGTTTCACCCGTAACAATACAAAGCTGGAGCGATGTGCAGACGATGGCGTATTTCAGTTTGTTTCGCCACCGGGAGCGCCTGACGCCTTCCTTTGGGGCAACTTTACCCGGTTTGAAAAAGCGTTTCATGGAATTTGCAGACAACCTGGTTGAGGGTTCTGCCAGTACTGCCTTTGCTACCCCGATGGAAACGGATGTCCGCAATTTCGTCTGGGGAAGTAACGCTGTATGTGCCAATCAGGGAATTCTGTTGCTTTATGCCTTCAGGTTGTCGGGCGATAAAAAGTACCGTGATCTGGCGCTTTCCAACCTCGACTATATACTGGGTCGAAATGCCACGGGTTACTCGTATGTTACCGGATTCGGTACGCGAACGCCCATGCACCCGCACCACCGCCCTTCCGAAACCGATAATGTAAAGGAGCCTGTGCCGGGCTTGCTGGCTGGTGGCCCCAATCCGGGTCAGCAGGACAAATGTCCGGGATACACGAACAACTACCCTGATGAGTCATACCTGGATGATGTCTGTTCGTATGCCTCCAATGAAATAGCCATTAACTGGAATGCGCCGCTGGTATATCTGACCTTTGCACTTGAGTTCCTGTTTTCCGAACACTGAAAAAGCACCAATAATCATGAACATCAAACTGAAATCCGTTGTACTGCCCGAATTTGGTCTCCCTGTTACCGAGCCGCAGGTGGCTCCCGGAACGTATCTGCTCCGGCAGCAACGGCTCAGGGACGCCATGCGAGCGTCCGGAATGGATGCCCTGGTGGTTTACGCCGACCGGGAGCATAACGCCAATCTGACCTGGCTGTGCGGTTACGACCCGCGTTTTGAAGAGGCGCTGGTGGTGTTTGGTCTGAACGATACCCCTGCACTGCTGGTGGGGAATGAAGGCTGGGGATATGCCGATCTGTGTCCTTCGCCGGTCAGACGTATTTTGTACCAGTCGCTCAGTCTGCTCGGGCAGGATCGAAGCAAAAGTCCGGCACTAAAGGAAATACTGACCTCCGAGGGAATCCGCGCCGGGATGACAGTTGGCGTGGCTGGCTGGAAATATTTCTCGGAGCGCGAGTTCGAGTCTCCGGAAAACTGTTTTGAAACGCCATCCTACCTTGTGGATACCATTCGCGGGATAGCGGGGCACAGCTGTACCATCAATGCCAACGCGCTGTTTATGAATCCGACCGACGGACTTCGGATACTTAATGAGGCCGATCAGCTGGCAGCCTTCGAGTTTGCGGCCTGTTACACCTCTTCCGGACTGAAAAATGTGCTCTTTGGCATGAAGCCCGGCATGACAGAGTATGAGGCTGCCATGCTCATGCGCGTACCCGGGTACCCGCACGCAGCACACACGATGCTCAGCAATGGTCCGCGTGCTGCCTATGGTCTCCCGAGTCCATCGGTCAACACCCTGAAAACGGGTGCCCCTTTCACCATGGCTCTCAGTCTGTGGGGTGCTCTGAACGCCCGTGCAGGCTGGCTTGTCAGCAACGACTCCGAATTACCCGAGGGAGTGAGAGATTACCTGGACAAACTGGCCATCCCGTACTTCAGAGCGGTGGCCCGGTGGTACAGCCATATTGGAATCGGCGTGACCGGCGGAGAGTTATACGATATAATACACGATGAAATAGGCGATCCGTTTTTTGGTGTTCATCTCAATCCCGGACACTACATACACCTCGACGAGTGGGTAAGTTCGCCGGTTTTCAGTGGCAGTGATATCAGACTTCGGAGCGGTATGGCTATTCAGGTGGATGTCATTCCGGCTACAGGTTCAGCTTATCACACCTCCAACATAGAGGACGGAATTGCCCTGGCCGACGAAGCACTTCGCAGGGAGATAGCGGAAAAATACCCTGAAACATGGGCCCGCATCCAGGCGCGCAGGAGATTCATGGAGGAGGAGATCGGAATCCGGCTGAAGCCCGAAGTATTGCCCTTCAGCAATATTCCTGCGTATTTGCCTCCGTATATGCTCAGTCCGGGTCAGGTACTGGTGCTGGAG
>JBEGNB010000070.1:0-9952 GCA_041182785.1 Bacteroidota bacterium | reverse complement strand
GTGCCCACCATGGGCGCGCTGCACGAGGGTCATCTGGAGCTCGTCCGTATGTCGAAGCGCGATGCCTGTCTTACGGTTGCCAGTATCTTTGTCAATCCCACCCAGTTCAATGATCCGAAAGACCTGGAGAAATACCCTCGTATGCCTGAGCAGGATGCAGCACTGCTCGACGGAGTGGAGTGCGATGTGCTTTTTCTGCCTTCTGTGGAAGAGGTGTATCCGCCCGGTGCTGACCTTGCTGTGCAGCTCGACTTTGGCAGTCTCGACAAGGTCATGGAGGGCGAGTTTCGTCCCGGTCATTTTGGAGGAATGGCCACGGTAGTGAAGCGCCTGCTCGATATCGTGAAGCCGCAGAAGCTGTATATGGGCCAGAAAGACTATCAGCAGCTCAGCATCGTGCGCGACATGATCCGGCAACTTTCGCTTTCAGTCGAGTTGGTCATGTGTCCGACCGTGCGCGAATCCAACGGTCTTGCCATGAGCAGCCGCAACCTGCGCTTAAGTGCTGCCATGCGGGAGGTGGCGCCAGTAATCTACCGCACCCTGCAGTGGTCGGGAGAGGAACTGAAAAAAGGTCGCGAGGTATCTGAAATCAGCCGGGAGGCAATGGATACACTGATGGACGCCGGTCTGAAGCCCGAATACTTTGAAATAGCCGATGGTATCACGCTGCTGCCCGTCCGGCACTACGGCGAAAGCGAATCTATCGTGGCCTGCGTGGCTGCCTTTGCCGGGGATGTGCGGCTGATTGACAATATAGTGCTCAGATAGTCGGTGAAAAGACGCTGATTATCGTATTTTCCTTGCATGGGCGATAACTCTGCCTTAGTTTTGTAGCAAAACAAAACTGAGACTATGCTTTACACCATTGCAGCCCTTGCGATACTGATTTTCCTCAGTATCGTCACCGTTCAACAGGGAACGGTAGCCGTCACTACCATTTTCGGAAAATACAGCCGCACCCTTCGGCCGGGTCTGAATTTCCGTATTCCGCTTATCGAGGCCATTTTCAAACGCATATCGGTTCAGAACCGCGCTGTGGAGCTGAACTTTCAGGCGGTAACCATTGATCAGGCCAACGTACATTTCACCTCGCTGCTGCTGTTTTCCGTGATGGATGACCACGAGGAGACCATCAAGAAAGTGGCCTTCCGCTTTTTGAGCGACCGCGATCTCATGGCTACTCTCAGTCGCACAGTAGAGGGAAGCATTCGTTCCTACGTGGCCTCCAAGAAACAGCAGGAAATACTGAGCCTTCGCCGCGAAATCACTGAAGCCGTGAAGAGCAATATTGATCATATGCTGGAGGATTGGGGTTATCATCTGATTGATCTCCAGATCAACGACATCACTTTCGACGACGAGGTGATGCGTTCCATGTCGAAAATCGTGGCTGCCAACAACCTGAAAGCTGCTGCGGAGAATGAAGGTCAGGCGCTGCTTATTACCAAGACCAAAGCTGCTGAAGCCGAAGGTAATGCCATCAAGATTGCTGCGGAGGCTGAAAGAGAGGCTGCCAAGATGCGCGGTCAGGCGGTGGCGCTCTTCCGTGAGGAAGTGGCTCGCGGTATGAGCCAGGCCGCCAAAGAGATGCAAAACGCCAATCTCGACACTTCAGTGATACTTTTCTCGATGTGGACAGAAGCGCTGAAAAACTTCACCGAGCACGGAAAAGGCAATGTAATTTTCCTCGATGGTTCGGTTGACGGGATGCAGAAAACCCTGAGGGAAATGATGGCCCTGAGTTCGACAGATTTCATGTCGCAACAGGGTAAAAAATAGCATTGATTTGGGGGTGCTTCCGGTCGGAAGTACCCCCAAATTCTATCTGTGTTTTATACTTCTTGCAACTCTGAAACCAGTAATGTCATCTCTGTTTAAAGGAACCTCTACCTCTCGGTATGAACTTCTGCAAAAATCCTGATTGAAGTACCAGCTCCCTCCTCTGATAATTTTATGAAAACCATCAAGGGGGCCTCTCGGGTTATCTACTCCATCCCTGCAATCATTGTAGTACCCTTCCAAAAACCAGTCCCAACACCACTCATAAACGTTTCCACTCATATCGTACAAACCGAGGGGGTTCGGGTTATAAGACTTGACCGCTTTTACTTTCGGCCGATAGCTATAAAGTTCATCGTCCTGATAGTTGATTTCATTTGTACTGGCGGTATCTCTGCCATTTCCGAATTTTGATTTGCCTTCCGGAGTCCATGAAGCGGCAAACTCCCATTCGGCTTCTGTTGGCAGGCGATATCCGTCAGACAGGGTATCCAGCAAAACAGATGCCGGGCCATACTTTTTTTCTGATTTGATAGTATAGGCGGGATTGAGGCCTTGTTGAGTTGAGAGCCAGTTACAATAACTAACAGCGTCGTACCACGTCACGTAAATAACCGGATTGTAACCTCTTCCTGCTCCCGCATCGAACACATACGGTAGACTGTTTGATTCGGTATAACAGTCATATTGGTCGAACGTTATTTCCGTTTCCGAGAGAAAGAATGAATCAAGGTTAACGGTATGTGCCGGGTACTCATCTATTTCATGGCTCTTTGCCCCTGATTCATTTGTTTGAAAAGTATTGCCCATCCGGAAAGAACCGCCGGGTATGGAAACCATTTTTGGGAACGCTGAGCAAGCCTTTACCGCGGGTTCTGGATGTTGCCATTTATACCATGCTACAAGACTGACGACAGATATTAGAGATACAAAGGCTAATGCTTGCCAGTATCGGAGCTTCCTCTTGATACCGGCATTTGCTTCAGCCGAAGGAAAGAGGAGCTGTCCCGAAAGTTCGACTAGTTTGCGGTAACGAGCAATCTCTTCATCATTCGGATACCAGTCGCAGAACAGAGAAATATGGCTTCGAATAGCATCTGAACGAGAGGCATCCGGCACCCCCAAAATATAAGCGTAAATAAGGTCTGTTTGTATCCAGGACGGTTCATTCAGTACGATATCGGGTTCTGATGCAGATATATAACAAATTCGCTGCAACAGGGAGGTGGAGATCTGCGCTTCCGTAGTTGTACAAAAGTCGTGAATCAAGGTTGCCACGGGTTCGTACAGCTTTTTGTCAGACCAGTTTTTACCATTCAGTCCAGTATTACCGCCGGACTTCTGATACAGGCTGGTTCTGATAAATTCTCGCTCCTTGCGGTTCATTTGTTTGTCGGGAGAGCCTGATCTACGTCTCTTGGGAGTGTTTTCTAAATTCTGCATAGAAAAGGAATTCTTAACAAGTTTGAATATCTGATATCCATTGTGAAACATACCGCAGACAAAGGTAATGAGGAGTGCTGAAAAATAAAAATCAAATGCAAGCGGGCACTAAGTTGAAATTTCGCAGCTAAAACTGGAAAATACGGTTTTTTAAAACTGTAAATCCGTAAATGAGCGGCAGGGGCATCCTCCGTATTCGGCCCATATTTTCCTTTGCACCTCGATTAAGCAGCGCCCTTGTGAGTGCAAATGAGAACTACAGGCAGCTCTGTTTCACCTTGAAAAACACATTACATTCAGTTAACGAATTAAACTAAACTACAATGAACAAATTCTATTTCATCGTCGTGGTGATTTTGGCCAGCGGAACAGTTCGTGCTCAAAATCTGGTCATTGGTGTGGCTGCTGGCGGAAACCTCTCCAAATTCAAATTTACCGAAAATCTTGATTTTGAGTACCCTGATCGAATGTTTGTTCCCGGCTTGAGTGGAGGTGTGAGAGCCGGGTTTAATTTTAATGAGAATTTTGGGTTGCATACGGGCCTGGAGTTTATAGAAAGGGGATCCCGTTATTCGCAAGACAACTGGGGATTCGAAGTCAGCGAAGACAACTACATATTTGGATACAGTGAGTGGGAAGAAAAGCTCAGGTACCTGAGTATTCCACTGACAGGTCGCTGGCAATCAGGAGGTGAAGATGGCGGGTTCATTCTATCCGCAGGATTTAGCTTCAATCTGGGAATTAAAGCCACCATTGTACAACGTTTTGAGTCTCCTGATCTGCCAGACGCTGTTGCCGTGCTCGATGAAGAGAATACTTTCGGTACGTCAGCAAGAGACGTCTATCGTCCTATGAAACCAGGTTTCATATTTTCTCCAGGGTATATGTTTTCACTGGGTGAGCATGGTCGTCTGACTGTGAGTGCGGGATTTGATGCTGGCCTGGGTGACTCATTCAATAAAAAATGGAAAGACTTCACAACCATTATTGGCGAAAACATTAATCGAACGCTGTTCTTGAATATCGGTTACGAATACCACTTCGAAGTGGCTGAAGAGGTATATTAATTATTCTGAATTATGGCAAGAAGAGAAGTACAGAGTTTTAACCTCTCGTTTTTGGATTTATTGTCCGGAGCCCTTGGTGCCGTGATTTTTCTATTCATCATCGTACCCAAAGGCAAAAACTCGTTCCCGGTACAGTCAAAAATAGAAGCAACAGCCGTTTTGGACACGCAAACAATGCGATTTATAGGAAGACCTGCTCTCGGCTCAAGCATTAGAGTCGGGGATACGGTACTGCTCGTCTTGAATGGCAGCTACAAGGATACCGGTGACTCATTGATGGCGAAGATAAAACGCTATAATGACTGGCCGCCATACTATCCGCCACCACGGGAAAACCCGGTTACGGCTCCAGCAGTAGCGGCACCCGCTCCTGTGTTAACTCCTGTGGTAACTCCTGCGACTGCTCCTGCGATAACCAGTACAACCCCGGTTCCTTCGGATGACAAATCTTACAAAGGGCCAAAACCCTTTGGACCATGTAAACTGGCGTTTGAGTTGTCATGGGCGGATGAAAAGGATAATGTTGACATTAGAGTCGTCAGAGATGGAAACAAAGTTGAAGGTGCCAAAGCCTTCAGGGAGCATCCGAAAATTGGACAATGGGACCCGGGTGTTTCAAAAACGAAGGTTTTCAAAAAAACTGATTTTCGAACCAACGTAGAGTCGGTTCGGCAACTCAGGGAAATAATTCCGGGCGAGTACAAAATATATGCCGTTTTCAAGGAAAGTTCAAAGGGCTCGACCTCAATAAATATCAACCTTTTACTCTACACCAAGAATGTTGGTGGTGTCGAGCGGGGACAAGTTTTTAACATTCCACTCCAGCTCGGCAAGCCGGGGAACTTCACTTTCTTAGGTTCCGCAGGCATAAGTTCTGACGGTTTAATCAATTTTTCCAGATAGGTCATGACAACAACCAATTACTCAGGATTTGAAATATCAATCCGCCTCAAGCACTTTCTAATCAGTTTTTTTGTCGCTCTCATCCTGTGGATGATCCTGATAGGCATTGCTGATTCACTTCCCGAGATCGGCATCAAACGCTTGTTGGTCATCTTTGGAGGTACAACAAACGGTTACATTCAGATGCTTACCATTGCTGCCTTTGTTTACGGAATGCTTGACCTCGGTCACAAGAGCAAGCTCATTAACAGGGAACGAGAAGGTTTTTATCTTAATCTGCTCCCTACGGAGGAGAACGTTCAGTTGTCACCCGAAGATGTTATTGAAATCAGAGGCAGTATTGCACAGATTGAACACCGGGGTTTCCGTTACCTGGTTGCAGAATTTATCAAAAAAGCCTGCAACCAATATAGAAATGACCAGTCTGTAGGTGAAACACTACACGTTATCGGTGCCCAGATTAACAACAGCAAATCGGAGGCCGAGAGCCGACTCGAAGTCACACGCTATGTGATTTCTGCGATTTCCGCACTCGGATTTATTGGTACGGTAATGGGACTAGCCGAGTCCATAGGTCTCGCACACCTGGCTGCAGACCCGGCCAAGATCAACCTCATTACCTCCAATCTCTATGTTGCGTTCGATACTACGCTGGTTTCGTTGTTGCTCAGTCTGGTGCTGACATACCGCTACCACATCTATCTGGAGTATCTTGACGCATTTTATTCGCAGTCTGAGGCCTATATTATTGACAACCTCGTTTCCAGGATAAGGAAGTAGAGCTGCTTCTTGACTGGTAAAATCTGTCTTCAAAGGTGGTTTTTTTGATTTCATTTTTATAGCTGGCTAAATTCAGACATTTAGCTGCGAAAACTATAAAATATGAGTAAAAAAAGCCACTTTTGAGCCAGATATTAAAAGAATGCAATAGCCATTTCTATCAAATCGAATTCTCATGCGCCACCTGCTCCACATCATCGTCCTGACACTCTCGCTGTGCCTCACCCTCCATGCCAAACCGGTTGATGAATCAACGGCCCGACTGGCAGCCATCAATTTCTACAGGTCGGTTGCAGGTGCCTCGCCGTCGGCAACACTTGCTTTCGTCGAACTGGCAACACTGAATAGTGAAACGCCACAAGAGCCTGTTGCGCTGTATTATGTTTTCGATATGGGATCGGACGGATTCGTCATTATCTCTGCCGATGACAACCTGCTGCCGGTCATAGGTTACTCGAAGGAGCGGGTATTTCCGAAAGAATCATTGCCGCCGCATATTGCCAAGTGGTTTGAGCAGTACAAGGCTGAAATCAGGTACGTACTGGAAAACGATATAGTCGCCACCGACGAAATCCGGTCAAGGTGGGAGACTTTGCTTTCCGGTGAAACTCAGGCTACTGACGCATTGCTGGAAGTCAATCCGCTGCTGACAACCCGATGGGATCAGGCGCCTTATTACAATGCCTACTGTCCTGGCGGAGCGGTTACCGGCTGTGTCGCCACAGCCATGGCGCAAATCATGAAATACTGGAATTATCCGCAGCAGGGCACCGGATACCACTCCTATAATGAAGACGACTACGGCACCTTGTCGGCCAACTTCGGAGCCACAACGTATAACTGGAGTGGGATGCCCAACGCTGTTTTTTCGCCCAACAATGCCGTGGCTACCCTGATGTATCACTGCGGAGTCAGTGTGGATATGAACTACGGACTGGCATCCAGTGGCGGTAGCGGAGCTTATGTGTTGTCTTCCGCGAGCCCTGTGGCACATTGCAGCGAATATGCGCTGAAAACCTATTTCGGATATTCGCCAGCCATCTCCGGCGCAAAGCGCTCAAACTACACCAGCACCAGCTGGATCAGTCTGATGAAAAGCGAGCTGGATGCCAGCCGACCCATCCTGCATACAGGTTTCGGCTCCGGAGGCGGTCACGCGTTTGTTTGCGACGGATACGACAACAGCAATTACTTCCACTTTAACTGGGGGTGGAGCGGCAATTCGGACGGTTATTTCTGGATAGACCAGCTAAACCCGGGAACGCTGGGAGCAGGTGGCGGTAGCGGAGGATTCAATAGTAACCAGCAGATACTCATCGGTATAAAACCGCCGGGATCGGCACCGCAGCCCGCCAATATTCAGCTATTCAGCGCAATTACCGTTTCTCCCAACCCGATTCAGTGGAATCAGGGATTCACAGTGAATGCGAATATCGTCAACAAGGGTACTGCAGCTTTTTTCGGTGATATTACTGCGGCACTGTTCGACGAGAGCGGCAACTTCGTCGATTTTATAGATACCTACACTGAAAGCAACGGATTGCCGCCAAACTACTACTATTCCAACGGACTCAACTTCAGCACAACCGGACTGGAGGCGGCTCCGGGTCAGTATTACATAGGAATTTATGTGAAGCCGGCCAGCGACTGGATACTGGCGGGGAACGGTAGTTATGCCAATTATATCCCGGTGTCTATCGTTTACGGCAACAATATAGAACTGTATGCCAATATTACCCCGACACCCAATCCGCTGGTACAAAATCAGCCCGCCACGTTTTACCTGGATCTGGCGAACTACGGTTCCTCGGCCTTCAACGGTACTTTTTCACTGGATGTTCATGACCTCGACGGCAACTGGGTACAAACTATTCAGGAGCTGAACAATGCTTCCCTTTGTGCGAACTGCCATTTTACGAATGGTCTGACATTCTCCACCAGTGCACTTGATCTGGAGCCCGGCTCTTACCTGCTGGCTGCCTGGGAGAAAGCAAACGGTTCCGACTGGGATCTGGTTGGCTCCACTGACCACGAGAATCCGATAGAGATTACTGTGCGTGCACCATTACTTTCTCCGGATGCTTACGAGAACAACAACACACAGAACAGCGCCAGCAATCTGCCGCTTGCATTTTCTTCAAATACGGCCAATATTGTTACGACCGGATCGAATAATCACGTGGGTACCGACTATGATTATTACAAAGTGTTTTTCCCGGCGGGCTACTCCTATAAAGTCACACCAAGAGTACACGATAGCTACAACAGCGGAAACGGCCAAACGTACACCAACGACGTGCTGTTTTCATACAACCTGAATGGTACCTGGTCGGATGCCATTGACGATGTGGCCAGCGGATTCATCACGGTACCGGGCAACAAGACCATGTACTTCCACGTGGCCCCCTATTTTCAGGGAGAAACCGGAACATATCAGTTACAGATACAAGTGACAAGAACGGCGGCCACCGCTGTCGGCGATCCGAACGAGAGCACGATGGTCAGTATCTTTCCCAATCCGGTAAAAGACAAACTGAGTATTGTTGCGGAGGATGCTCAAATCCGTTCCGTTACCGTTTTTGACATTTCCGGCAGACCGGTTCTGACTGAGGAAAATCAGGAAGAGGTCAACGTTTCGGGGCTTCCAGAAGGCTCATACCTTGTAGAAATAGCGACAGACAAGGGTGTTCTGCGAAAGAAATTTGTGAAAATGCGCTAACTCCTGATAATCGTCTTCACATTTCCGCGGGGCTTTACATTCCCGCTGAGGTAGAGAATATGCCTTCTGTTGGGCCTTGAATTGTCGTAAATGATGACGCCGGCAAGCGTCTTGCCGGCTTTTTTATAGCTGTCGAACTCAACGCGTATGACGGCAGTATCGCCGGGCATCACCGGATACTTCGGGAGGCTCAGCGCTGTACAGTCGCAGCTTCCCTTTGAGCTGCTGATTACATACGGTTGATTGCCGGTATTAACCACTACAAACGAGTCGAGCAGAATAAACCCTTCATTGATGGTGCCGAAAGATATGGTATCCCGCAGGAATTGCACCGTTGTGGGTTCTGGTTCTCCCGGGTGCTGCAGGAATCTGATATAGCTTGCCACACGGCGTTGGCCGGCAGTGTCCAGCAGCATACATGTGGCCTCCAGTTGTCGTCCGTGATATGCGCCCTGGTAGCGCGCATATCCGAGCGCTTTCAGGCTGTCGGCACTGTTCAGTGTGGGCAGCAGCGTCTGCAGGTCGGGAGATAATTGCTGGCTGGAGAGCTGGCTCCCGGCCAGAAGAAATATCAGGAGAACAAAAAGATTCTTTGCCATTTTTACATTGTAAATCACACGCACAGGTTCCAAAAAGCGCCGTAAAGGTAGTTTCGCCGCTTTAAAAACGACGAAAAGTCTGAAAATTGTATGGTTTGATGTGCAAGAATAGCAACATCGAATCGTTATGACTAAAAAAATATCCATGCGGAAGACTTTCTTTTCAATGCTGATTACCCTTTTTACCTTCTCCGGCACTTTTTCCCAGTCATTTGCGGGGAAGTATAACGGTGTTTATCAGGGAGACCCTGTTGTGCTTGTGCTTGAAGCATCGGACGGTGGCGCCTATTCAGGTGTGCTCGACGACAGTCACAACAAATACGACGTGACTGTCCGTGGACAGGGCAGCGAGCTGACTGGTCAGGCCCGGGAATCGTCGCTCGGACTTACTCTTCAGCTTCGCGGGGCGTTGAAAGGAAATCAGCTGGCGCTTAAGCTTGGCATCATGGGATTAGAGTTGCCAATAGATCTTTACAGAGAGAGCGGGGGAGAGGTGCCGGCCCGTCAGCCGGTCAGTACCGTTTCCGGCAGGCAGCGCGATCAGGCGCTGGTGGGTAGCTGGACGAGCCAGTCGAACTACAACAGTGGCGGTTTTGGACAGGGCTCCATGTCAAGCGAGTCCACACTGATATTGCTGGCCGATGGGCGGGTAGCCGATG
>JBEGNB010000069.1:0-4203 GCA_041182785.1 Bacteroidota bacterium | reverse complement strand
GCATATCTTTTTGTATAACATGATGTGGTAAAAAATAATTCCGTCCAGGGTGAATATTTTTTATTTTTCCGAATAATATTTGAATTGAGAAGTCCCGAAGGAAAGGCATATTCCTGTGCATCCGGTACCCTTGTTTCAACCGCTGTCAACAATAATTGCCAGCCTCTCCGAGGAGATGGTGAAGTGGTGGAGTACTGCGGTTAAACAAACATGGTTCGTGCCATATGAAAGTCTGTTTGGCTCAAAGGTCTTCATACCGAAAACACGAGGCAAGATGCGATTCTGGTGGGGAGTAAGCCCGGTCTTTTCAGACATAACCTCAACGATGATACGCTGGCAGGTATAATTTTGATATTCCTCTTGTCATGCCATCAAAGCTCTGCAGCATGACGCAAGCGATTCTTCCGACGGGCTTTTTGAACGGGCACCCAACTTGTCGGCGCCAAAATCAATCAAACAGGACATTCATATCCAGGGTATCGTGTACCAATTGTGCGGAGTATTCGTTGGACGTCAGACCGTGGGCCGCAATAAAAGTGAGGAGCACTGTTTTTTTTGTGCCGCTTTCCGCCTTGAAGGTTTGGATTTTATGTCGAAGACTTTCTGCATAAGCCTTGGTAATGAGGTATGCAGTGGTTGAAAACTTTATTTCACAAAGGTTGATTATCCGGTCTTTCCGGTCTATCACCAGGTCAATTTGTGCGCTTTTTTCAGCCTTTTTGCTTCGCCAGGCGGATATTTCGGTATATACGCCTCCGATACCCAGGTGTTTTTTAATGCAGTCAATGTGGTTGCGGCAAATGTATTCAAAAGCATAACCACTCCATGCCTGCCATTTGGGGCTGTCCGATTGGGACAACCACGCACCGGCACCCGCCGTCTTTGTCCCTTTCATAAAAGTGAGATAAAACAGGGTAAAAGGATCAATCAATTGATAAACAAGCGCTCTTCGGCCGCTGCCAAAGGGATAATATTGCCGGATAAAACCAGACTGCGTCAGTTCGTCCAGTATCATGCTGGTATTGCCGCTGTCGGGTAAATTCGTAATGGCCAAAATTTCCTTACGGGTCAACCCTTTGCCTTTCAGGGCAATGGCTTCCACTACAGCGGTGTGTCGCTCATGGCGCTCGAACAAGGATCGGTACAGGTTTTCGTATTCCGTGGTCAGCAGCCCGCCGGGAGAAAAACACATCCTGTCCACATTTTGGGCCACACTGCGGTTAACCTGCACATTTTCAAGGTAAAATGGAATGCCTCCCATCGTCATGTATAACTCGATGAGTTGATAACGATCATAAGTAGCGCCTTTTGAGCACAAAAAAGCCTCTGTTTCCAGCAAGGTAAAAGGACGCAGCACAATGCGTTCCGTGAGGCGGTTGTGCAGCCCCCCCCGGTCATTGATCAATTTTTTGAGTATCCAGGCTGCTGCAGAGCCACAAACAATAAGTAAAATGTCGCGCCTTGCGCTCGCCCAACTGTTCCAGAAATGTTCCAATGCTGAAACAAAACCTGACTGAGGCGTATCCAACCATGGCAGTTCATCCAAAAATACCACTTTTTTGCCGGACGGGCGAGATTCCAAAAAACGCCTTAATTTGCCGAATGCCTCAAACCAGCTTTTAGGTGGTTTGTTGCCCTCGCCGGGATCCACTGATTGCAGGGTGTCCTGAAAATTGAGCAGCTGTTGCTTCAGATTCGACCGGGCCTGGCCGGTCAATTGAAAATCAAAACGATCCTCAAAAACCGTCCGGATCAAAAAAGTTTTGCCAACACGCCGCCTGCCATACACCGCCACAAACTCTGATTTCGGAGACTGTAAAAGCGCATGTAGCAACGCTGTTTCTTCTTTTCTGCCAATTAAATTCGACATAGATATCGTGCAATTTGGCTGCAAAGGTATAGAATATATCAATTCCAGCCAAATTGATGCACCAAATTGGCTGGAATTGATATGTATAGTGGCTCTCCAGCCAAATTGAACGTGTTTGGGCTGTGTTTGCCAGGGTGTGTCTGAAAAATACTGGCGAGGTCAAAAACAGCACCCACCAACTTCGCAGCCATCCGCAGCCGCGGGGACTACGCGCGCGCACAGGTGTGATAACCCTGCGCGCATCGTGGGCATCTTACCTCCGTGCGTACCAGGTAAATGCAAAACGGGCTATATTCATCTTTTTATCTGCCATATAACGTCTTCGGCCGCTTTTCGGCCTGTTTCAACGGCTCCGTTCATGAATCCCCACCATGCCGAACTCGTATGCTCGCCGGCGAACAGGATGTTCCCGACGCTTTTTGCCGCAATACGGCCGAAGCTGCTGTATTGTCCCGGCTTGTAGTAGGAGTAGCTGCCTTTTACCAGTGGGTGCCCGGGCCAGTACGCCAGTTCTGTTTTGCCCGTGGCAGCCTCCCTGAAGCCGGGGAAGGCGTTGTTCAGGACGCTTCCCAGCTCTGCGGCGAGCCTGGTCTCCTGCCCCGGAGCAGCATCCAGGGCCTGCCGGCCGCCGAGGTAACAGGTGTAGGTGCTGTGCCGGCTTTGCGAGGTCTGTAGTTGTGAGCTGTCCCAGCCGTTCGGGATGGTGTCGCTGTACAGGTAGCCCCGGTAGCCGGCCTGTCGCCACGGACTGCCGAGGGTTTCTGTCACAAATTTGGTATTGGCTCCGTAGCCCAGTTCACGGATTACCCTGCTCTTTTCGGGCGACATCCCGAAGCGCAGCTCCGTCTCTCTGAGCAAGGTGAACGGGATGGTCACAATGACGTAATCGAAGGTGTATTGTCTGGTGGTACCAGCCTGGTCAAAGGTCAGTGTAATCTCGTCGCCGGATTTTTTCCTGATTTCGAGCAGTTTGTGTTCGAACTGTATCCCGGCACCCACCCGCTCTGTCAGTCCGGCGATGATTCTGCTGTTGCCACCCCTGATTTTGAACCGCTCGTCGCTGTCGCCGTACATCCGGAAGTGTTTTTTGTCGAAATCGAGCGTGCCGAGCATGATGGCAGCACTCTGTTCGGCGGCTTCAGCGCCGTTTTCCGCCACAAAGCCGGCCTCCAGGATTTTCAGCATCCAGTCGCTCAGCGGCATCTTGTGGAGGAACTCGGCCAATGAGAGATTGTCGTAGTACGCGGTGTTGCCCCTGCTCAGCTCCCGTCTGATTCGGGTCATTTCCGGATAAAAATGATAGATTTCCTCTATCATTTCGCTGCTATGATAGTGTCGGCCATTGATAAAGGCTACTTCCTTCTCTCCGAAGTCGTCGGTGTCCATGTCTGACAAATCTCCGCCAAGTCCGAGTTTTCGGATTAGTCGCAGCAGATCCCTGTGGCCGGTGTCAATGAATTCTGCTCCGATTTCGGTGGTCAGTTCGCCATGGCCGAATATGTTTTTGGAAAGAACACGCCCGCCCGCTCGAGCGGATGCCTCGAATATCCGGGCCTTTATTCCCCGTTCTCCGAGGTAGTACGCGGCTGTCAGTCCGGCGATACCGGCACCGATGATGGCTATTCGCGCGTTACTCTCTGCCGGTGGTTGCGCGAGAGACCGAATCAGCATATCCGGTGCCATTCCAGCAACCATGGCTGTCCGGCCGTGTTTTTTGAGAAATGCTCTCCGGCTGTTTTCCCTCCAATGCGCCTCCATGACCTGCTGCAGGGGCCGACGGTTCTGATGCGCCGCCGAGGCTGTCGCGAACAATTGTTTTAATAGCCGGATAATGCTGGTTTTCATAATCGAGTATTTTTGTCATAAATCGGGGGTAAATTTTTAGTTTTTTTGTCATAAAGCGATACCATTTTCGAGTAAAATATCCGTATTCCTGTAGTTTTTTGCTCCATTACCCCTGAAATCAGTGCTTTCAGGGGTAATGGCGGGGCAGTGGTTTTCACTGGTTCGGCGTTGCCGTTTTTCCGGATAATTTTGTCAAGAGTTGCTGACTGATCCTGGTTATTCTCCGGGTCAGGCTTTCTCGCCTCTTCAACCATTTCAGGGATTCAGATTCAATCACGTCACCATTTGAATTTTTTTGAATTTTTCCTGTATATCCATATGATTAGTACTATAAAAACAACAATAAATGCGGCTTTAATCGAGATTTTGCCAATTAGTACAAATATTACAAACTGTGCCCAGCCTATAAATTGCACTATAATTTGCCATGAGCTCATTTCGCTATCCTCCCCCGGCGCACTGATTTTCAATTCCGAGCTGGTCTTCAG
>JBEGNB010000068.1:0-3807 GCA_041182785.1 Bacteroidota bacterium | reverse complement strand
CCGACGTGCTTTCCGGTCTGATTCCCAATCAGAGCAATGGATTCGGTACGGTATGTGTGCCATATCCCCTGAATGGTCTGCAAAATGGCTCGCCCGACGGCGTGGCGCTTGTCCATAATGTCATGGGTGGTATGGTTGTCCAGTTCCTGAGTTATGAGGGAACTTTTGTAGCAACCGGCGGTCCGGCAGTTGGCATGACCTCTGTGGATATCGGTGTACTGGAAGACGGTTTCAATCTGGCGGGTACTTCTGTAAGGCTCGTTGGTAATGGCGATGACTATGCCGACTTCACGTGGGCAGCACCGGCAACTTCCAGTTGTGGTTCGGTCAATCAGGGACAGACCTTTATCCCTGTCAGCAGTGGCCCTGTAGTTACTTTTAACCAGTCTGTTGCTCCGGGCGTATGCGTGCACGAGCGTACCATCACGCGTACGTGGACTGCCCAGGACGACTGCGGAAACGTGAACACTCACACGCAGGTAATCAGCGTGGTGGATGATACAGCACCGGTACTGTCTTGCCCGGCAAACGTTACTGTCAACCTGAACATTCAGGGCAATGCCTCTGTATCAACGGGTAGTCTGAATATCACTGCAACTGACAACTGCAGTCCTGCAGCCGCTGTTACGGTTGCCAACCTTATATACACTTTTGATTGCGATGATGATGGTACTACTGTTCCGGTACAGTTTTCTGCTACCGATGAGTGTGCCAATACGGGGTTCTGTACAGTCAACGTGACAGTATCTCCATATCCTCGTTGCACACCGGTGATCTCCATTACAGATCCCTGTGTTTGCAAAGACAATGCCACTACGCTCACGAACGGACAGTTCGGCGAGACAATCCTTGTACAATCCCTTTCAGGAAAAATATGGCGGGTAGATGCCGTGAGCGGCCTCTTTGCTGCCGGCAGCCCTGCTCCGCCAGTTGCACCTACACCTATATTATCAGGTACGATTTTGACCGAGAACCCGGTTGGCAGCGGCGACTACTACCTCAGCGGAGTACATGTTGATGCAGTAGGATATTCCATCACTGTGAAAAGTGAAATTGGCGAGACACTCACCATCGGAAACAAGTGCGAGTATCCCAATCCGACCATTCTTTCCAACCTGAATGGTCCCTTCTGCCTGTTCTCTGATCAGGTGGCGCTTACCGGCGATCCCGGCGATGCAAATATTACAAGTCAGGGATTCACGATCAACGGAACTCCAGCCACTATCTTCAACCCGGCACAGGGTGTAGGTACTTACGTTATTGAATATACTGTAAATGGCGGAACACCCAAGGCATCGGGCCCCAACGACCCGGGCTGTATTCAGAAGGTTTCCAAAACAGTAGAGGTACTTGCTACCCCGGATGTACTGATCTGCAATGATCTGGTACACGTTTCCATTGATGCCGATTGCAAGGCAACCGTAATGCCGGATGACGTACTGGAGGGTACCTATGGATGTTACGACGATTATTTTGTTGAGATAGACCGTACACTCCCGTATGGTAATGGTCCGTGGGGTACATCGGTGGTTACTTCCACCGATATCAACCAGACATACCAGTATCGTGTAACCCACAAGGTTTCCGGTAATTTCTGCTGGGGATATGTAAATCTCGAAGACAAACTCGAACCAGTTGTAAGCTGCGCCGATATCACCCTGTTCTGTCCGATCACCAGATACGAGCCGAGTTACCTGCGCAATACACTCGGTATTGCCACGGCACTGCCTACCATTGTTGATTGCGACAATACCACCACTGAGTACATTGATACCTGGCACGATCTGAGTTGCGGTGAAGGGTACAACGGTGTGGCCGACCTCAGTGCGTATGTTGACCGCAAGTGGACAGTAACTGACGCTACGGGCAACAGTACGGTTTGCGTTCAGCATTTGTATTTCAAACGTCTGCACCTGCCCGATCTGACACTGCCTTCCGTTGATGTAAATCTGTCTTGTTCAAATGCCAACACGTCGCCGGCTGCTACAGGAACACCCTCGGTAACTGCGTTCGGTCGCCGCTGGGATTTGTTCCCCGACCCGGGCTTCTGCGAACTTCAGATCAGCTATGTTGATCTGGAACTCCCGGTTTGTGACGGAACCACCAAGCTTGTCAGGAAGTGGACAGTACTGGATGGTTGCGCGCCGGTAAGTGCTGCCAATCCGCTCTACCACACACAAATTATCAATATACTCGATCAGGCGGGTCCGGCCATGACTTGTCCGGCAAATATGACTGTCTCTACAGACCCTGAAGGCTGCTGTGCCGCTATTGACATGCCTGATATTGTGATTGAAGATGCCTGTTCCAGGGTATTCGGTGTCACGGGTATGGTCACAACATTTGAGAAATATACCGGCGTTCAGACGGGTATGGTTGCTTTTGGCGGAAGCCTGAGCGACTTCCCGACTAACAATTACTGGGATCTGGATACTATGGCCATGTTTGGAATAACACCATGCCTGCCCGAGGGCTCGCATGTGGTTACTTACACGGCTCAGGATAACTGTGGCAACACATCGTCCTGTACCTTCCGTCTGAAAGTAGAAGACCTCGTCCCGCCGAATCCGGCTTGTGATGAAGTGACTCAGGTGGCAGTTACGGGTAACGGACAAGCCATCGTTGACGCTATCAACTTTGATAACGGTTCATTCGACTACTGCTCACCCATCCTCGACTTCAAAGTACGCAGAGGTACCAGCAGCGCTTTCGGAGACGATGTCAGGTTCACCTGCAGTGATATAAACAACAGCATTACAATAACATTGAGGGTTTATGACCTGGATGTTCCCAACGGAACCATACAGCCGGACGCTTTCGAGAATCACTACAACGATTGCGTGATCAGTGTACTGGTTGAGGACAAAATCAAGCCGATTTGTGCGCCGCCCGCGAACGTAACAGTTACCTGCGAGCAGTTCGACCCGACACTCGTACTTTACGGCAAAGCTTCTATTTCTGATAACTGCTGCCTCGATGGAACAAAAACCTATCTGGGGCAAAAGGGCCTGCTTCACACTGTGAGCTATACCGCTTTCGATACACTTTGCAACAAGGGAACCATCGTACGCACGTTCCGCGCACACGACTGCTATGGAAATACCAGCCAGTGCACACAGCGCATCGTTGTGAACTACGAGCAAGACTACTTCGTACGCTTCCCTGATGACAAGATCGTATCGGTATGCGACGGTACCGGCGACTACGGTGAGCCTACTTTCTACGGCGAAGATTGCGAGCTGCTGGGTGTGACGTATGAAGATTTCATTTTCACGGTTGTTCCGGATGCGTGTTTCAAAATTGAACGCAACTGGAAGATCATAAACTGGTGCACTTTCAATCCGCAAGGAAACTGCATCAACGTGCCGAATCCGAATCCGAACGCAATTTCCAATCATCCGACCAACCTGCCGGGTCCGATTGTATCACCCGTTCAGCTGGCCGGAGACCCATGGAAATCCAGCATCGTCAAGATCAACCCGAACGATGCAGCTGCCACGAACTACTCGGTTTACTACGACGCGAACGCTAACTGCTACACGTACAAGCAGATCATCAAGATCATTGATACACAGGATCCTGTTGCCCAGTGCCCGGCTTCACCGGTTACTATCTGCGACATCACTCCGAACGATGCTGCTCTGTGGAACCAGATGTACTGGTGGGATCTGGCGAACTCTACGCATGACCTCGGTGACGCTCCGTCTGATATCAGCCTGACTGCTACAGACGCTTGCAGCGGCTCGAACATCAACTTCGAGTACCAGCTTCTGCTGGACCTCGACGGCGACGGTTCTATGGAAACAG
>JBEGNB010000067.1:0-12133 GCA_041182785.1 Bacteroidota bacterium | reverse complement strand
CTGTAGGTGGTCTTTTCGATGCCGAAGACTGCTGGGGAGCCTGGAACGTGTATAAATCTGTTGAGAAACAAAACACGCCCTCTGTGTCAAACAGGGTGGTAATGGGCCCATGGGTACACGGAGGCTGGGCACGCGGTGCCGGCGACAGGCTGGGTGCGGTGACATTCGGTTCGCGTACCAGCGAGTTCTATCAGAAAGAAATCGAATTCAGATTCTTTGAGTATTATCTGAAAGATGCCGGTAAAATGGATCTTCCGGAGGCGTATGTCTTCGAAACCGGATCCAATAAATGGAGTACATACGATGCCTGGCCACCCAAAGATACTCGTCAGGTAAAATACTATTTCGGAGCACAGGGCAGGCTGTCCACAGCACCTCCCGCCAATGAGAGCAGAACTTCGCAAACTGATCGTTACACTTCAGACCCGGCCAACCCGGTACCCTATACCGATGGCGTACACCTGCGCAGAACCAACGAGTACATGGTTGATGATCAGCGATTTGCATCCCGCAGACCCGACGTGCTTACTTACCAGACCGAACCACTGAGCAGTTCCGTAACGGTGACTGGTCCGGTTATCGCCGACTTGTGGACTACCCTGAGTACCACCGATGCCGATTTTGTAGTAAAGCTGGTGGATGTATTTCCTGATACCCTGCAGGGCCGGGAAAATGGCATTCCGATGGGTGGCTACCAGATGCTCGTCCGGGGGGAAATTTTCAGGGGTCGTTACAGAGACAGTTTCGAACAGCCCAAAGCATTCACACCCGGCACGGCCGCCAATGTGAAGTTTGAACTGCCTGATGTTTCCCACACCTTTATGCCCGGCCACAAAATCATGATACAGGTGCAGAGCAGCTGGTTCCCGCTAACAGATCGAAATCCGCAGCAATTCATAGATATCTACCGGGCAAAAGACGAGGATTTTATTCCTTGCGATATACAATTGCACCGTGAAGCCGGTCGCGCCTCTGGCGTAATACTGCCTGTTCGGTAACAGTTAGCTGGTAAACCGGATAAGAGTGCAGCCTGACTAAACTTTGTCATGCTGCACTCTTAATACACAGTCAATCCCGGATTTTCCTGAAAATTGGTCTTTTGCATATACAATTTGTATCAAAGTGCCGCTTTTTACTTAAAAAACGTTGATTTCAGCGAAAAAATATACGTGGTTTTCGGCAATCTCTTTAGTTTTACGCACGAGTTTTAATATGTCAAAATGACGAACATGGTAAACATGAAATCTACCCCCTTCATGATTGCGGCGGCCCTGTTTTCTGCAATCACACTCACTGCCCAGAATTATCCGTCCAACCCGGAGCCCGGAGCCTGTTATATCAAATGCCCGATAGAAGTACTTCGGGAAATTGAAAAGGTAGTCACCAACCCTTCCTATCTGGAGTACAAGGTCGCTCCTCCTGTTTACAAAACGGTGGAAGAACGGGTGCTCGTGCGCGAAGCATCCAAACGCTTCGAGTATGTGCCAGCCGTGTATCGCGAGGAAATTGACTCAATTCTGGTGGAAGAAGCATATAGCACCTACACCATCAGTCCGGTAAAAATGATAGACACATTCGAAACTATCGTACTCGAGCCCGCGTACGCGCGCTTCGAAAATAAACCGATGATTGACGGGTGCAACTCACCCACTCCCGGCGAATGTGACGTAATCTGCTACGTCGAATACCCCGCCGTGACCAAGAATATCCCCGTCAAACGTATTGTGACACCGCCAACTTATGCCCCCAAAGCCAAAGTCGGACAGAAGTACAAAATCATCCGCCGTATGGTGATTGACAAACCGGCTACCATCCGGGAAATCGAAATACCGGCTGAGTATGTCACCGTCCAGAAAAGAATGCTCGATCGCGATGCCATGGTAGATTCCACACGAATCGCCTCTGTGGTTCGCGAGGAAGTATTTCTTACCCGTGACCGCGATGATGAAGCATCCATTTATGGTTACGAATGGCGTAAAATTGAATGTGAACTGCTTGACTATAATATCCTGCCAATCTACTATGATGTGAACAGCGATATTCTTACACGCGATGCGAAAGATGTGATTGATGAAAAACTCCTCAAGCTGATGCAGCGCCGTCCTGAACTTCGCGTGGAAATAAGCTCGCACACGGATTCCCGTGCATCCGATGCATTCAACCTCGAGCTTTCCAACCGCCGCGCCAAAGCAGTGGTGGACTATCTGGTATCCCGCGGTATCCGCCGCTCCCGCCTCGAATATCGCGGTTACGGCGAATCACAGCTCGTAAACCAGTGCCGCAACGGAGTGCAGTGTACGGAAGAACAACACGCTCAGAACCGCAGAACAGAGTTCCGGGTGCTGCCGAGATAATACAATCCGGATTTGGTGTTTTTCAGTAACTCAACCAAAGTCCGGCAAATCATTATAAAGTGGGTGTAATTCCTGAACAAGGGGTCACACCCATTTCATTTTATACCAGTTTTGGTGATATGTCAAAGGCCCGGGCTGTAAAAGAAAAAGCCACTGCGCAGAGCGAAGTGGCTTCTAAGAAAGGGTGGTGGAGGATAACGGATTCGAACCGATGACCTCTTGCATGCCATGCAAGCGCTCTACCAGCTGAGCTAATCCCCCAAGAGCGGGCGCAAAGTTAAATTAACTTCATCCAATCCAGCAAGTTTTCAGCCTAAAAATTCTGATAATAACCGGTGAAAGTGGTGAGTGCCTTGCTCTCGCGTCACAGAATACCGGCCATGACGATAAAAACGGGAGCGAACGCCCTTCTGAACGTTATTCACCACCTCCTCGTCTTCCAGTTCCACCTGATCAAGTCCCGAACCGGCACCGGCGCCAAGCTTGCTCTCATCATAGGTGTAAACTACAAAAGTCACGCGGCAGGTGTTTACCCCGGTGGGCTCTACCAGATTGAAAGACAATCCCCACGGATAAAAATTGAACATCATGTTCGGAAATACCCAGAAGTAGTAACCCGCCACCTGTTTGCCGTAATCCGGTGATTCGGGAGGCAAATTGAAACAGGTATCGCCTTTCTTGCCAATACCAAGCTGCAGACTGGAATACCTGTACAGTTCCGTTGTGTAGTTCCCGTAATCGAGTACGGTGCTTAGACCTCCATGTACGAATGGTATATGAAACCCCTCCAGATAGTTTTCGCAGTATAGCGCCCAGCTGGCTTCAACATTCCATACGGTTGACAGGTCGGGTCGGTGCCTGAGCTGATCCATGGGCAGCCAGGATACCCGGCGCATCATGTCGCCGAATACAAGATCCGGCCCGGATTGCGGGTGCAGGGCTGTGAACAGTAGCTTGCCCCACTGGAACAGCGGAAGTTGCTTCAGGTGGTCATCGGCACAGGGAAATCCGACCACTTCCTTAAATTCGGGCATGAACTGAAACTGTCCGGCCAGATCAAACACACGGCCGTGGTATTTGCATCGGAGTTGACTCGACTGGCAAGGTTCGTAAGTAACCAGATTGCCGCGATGTGTACACACGTTTGACAGACAGTGCAATCCGGATTCCTTGTCGCGCGTAAGCACAAGTGGCTCATTCAGACTCCTGTCGAGGAGGGTGAACGGATAAACACTGCCGGGATCGGGTACACGCCCGGTGTCTCCGATGTACTGCCAGGAAGTGGCAAACATCTTTTCGAGTGCCTCTGAGTAGATAGCCGGATTGTTATATACTTCGGTGGAAATGGTTTGTGCCCTGGAGATATCGGGGTCAACGGGGAAACGTGGCATGGAAAACAAATAAAAAACGGGGAGACGCGGTTACTCCGTGTCTCCCCGAAAATAAGGTCAATTAATAGCCGCTGTTCTGAACCAGGTTCGGATTGGCTTCCAGTTCGCGGGCCGGAATCGGAAATACGAGCTTGTCGTCATCGAAATTCAGTCCGTCCACAGATCCTTTCAGGCGTTTCACATCGTGGATGCGATGTCCTTCAAAGGCCAGTTCAAGACGGCGCTCGAGAAGTACATCGGCCAGTGTCACGCCAGTCTTTGCACTCAGGCCTGCACGTGTGTGTACAGCGTTGTAGTATTCATCGGCGCTCTGACCCAGACGGGCTTTGCATTCGGCTGCGATGAGGTACATCTCCGCGAGGCGGATAACCGGGATGTTTTTGTACTGGTCGCGCCATTTTCCGGTGCGGAGGGCGCCGTTGCCCTCGTAGAACATGGCCAGACGTGTGTCGGCAGCGTCGTACAGGCTGATGTGTTTCTGTTCGATCTCAATGTCGCCGTCGCGGCCGCCGTACTCGGGGATGGAGAAGAAGGTGACCAGCTCATTGGCACCATCCTGATTGGATACCTGCATGGAGAAGATGGCCTCCTCTGTGTCGTCATCCTGATTCCAGAGATCGGCATAATCGGAAACGAGACTGTAAGCTCCTGATCCGATAACCAGTTCGGCCTCGGCAAGTGCTTCGCTGTATTCGCCGCGTGTGAGGTGCAGGCGCGCCAGCATGGCAGCAGCTGTGTATTTGTTGGCGAATACATCGTTATCCTCGGGCAGCAGATCAACTGCTTCGTGCAAATCGTCGTGAACGGCCTGATATACTTCTTCCACGGTATTGCGCGATACATAACTGTCACTGGTTACACCGCGGGTGGGAGTAGTTACTACAGGTACGCCAGGCTGACTGTTGGTGGCACCTGCCACATAAGGCTTGCCAAACAGGCGAACCAGCTCGAAGTGGGCGATGGCGCGAATAAAGCGCGCTTCTCCTTCCACTCTGGCACGATCGCTCTCATTAACGATACTCAGAGCAGAAAGAACGTTATTGGCTGTATTGATGGCAGCGTAGGCCGTTCTCCAGGTATTTTCGGCATCGGAGTTGCCGGCGTCCATGGTGTGGTTGGTGATATCACGCGGATCGCCGAACGTACCAACCCAGCGTATTTCACCATCGGCACCAGCCAGCTCGGCATCGCGGAAGAGGTTGCCGCCGTAGAGACCATCCCTGCTGATATTGTCGTAGGCTCCCTGGAGCACCAGTTTGACGTTGGCATCGCTGTCGAGTGCAACTGTTTCACTCACGCTTTGCAGCGGCTCGATGTCGAGCCGCTTGTCGCAGGCTACTGCTGAAAACAGGAAGCCCGAGAGAAGAAGATATTTTACTTTTTTCATTGTCAATGTCTTTACCCGGCATTGAACGAATCAACAGCCGGTAATGATTGGTTTAAGTGATCAGAATCCTACACGGATACCACCGATGATGGTTTTGGGCTGAGGAGCCGAGTAGAAGTCCACACCATAAGTAGTATTGTTGGCGAGGAAGTCGGTAGTCACCTCCGGATCCCATCCGTCGTACCTGGTGAAGGTCAGCAGGTTTGTGGCTGTGGCATACAGACGCAGGCTGCGCACGCCCTTGATCAGGTTGGCAGGCAGATCATAGGCCAGTGTCACGTTTTTCAGGCGCAGGTATGAGCCATCAGACATATAGCGGCTGCTGCGGCCGATATCACCGTTGGAGTATCCCAGGCGTGCTTCCGGCACATCGGTGATGTCACCCGGATTCTGCCAGCGGTCGAGCTGGTCGCGGGTCTGGTTGTCGAACCAGCAGGCATTGCACGACATGAAGATATCGCCGGCGCGGTGGATCTGGTTTCCGGCAACTCCCTGGAAACGCACATCCAGTGTAAGCCCGTTCCAGGAGAATGTGTTGCCGATACCGCCGATAACGTCGGGCAGCGGAGAGCCAAGTACCACGAAGTTTGCCTCGCTGTAGTCGTTGGTGGTGGCAGCTTCATCACCGCCTTCTTCGTTCACATACCAGAGTGCGTCGCCGTTCTGCGGGTCAACACCAGCATATTCGGCACCATAGAACACACCGATGGGCTGGCCTACTTTCACCACGTTGAGGTAGCGGGAGCCGCCGTTGTCTATGATGTCCTGTCCGTCGGCTAGTGAAAGCACTTTGTTCTTGTTGAGTGCGATATTGAACGATGTAGTCCATTTGAACGCACCCACGAGGTTGTTGGAATTGAGGGTAAATTCCCACCCTCTGTTCTCAAGTTCACCGATATTTCTCCACTGTGTACTGAAACCGGTTGTTGACGGGATGGGAACTTCCTGCAGGAGGTTATTGGTGTTTTTGATGTAATAGTCAATTTCACCGCTGATACGGTTGTTGAATATACCCCAGTCAATACCGAAGTTCAGCTCTGTACTCTTTTCCCATGTCAGGTCTGGGTTGGCAATTTGCTGTGGCGAGAACACGCTGGATCCATTGTAGCTGCCCGGGGAGTACAGTCCGAGGGCACGGAAATTGCCGATATCGGCGTTACCGCTTTGTCCCCAGGACGCGCGTGCTTTCAGGAAAGAAACCACGGTGTTTTCGGCCAGGAATCCTTCTTCACTTACTACCCAGCCTGCAGAGAAGGCGGGGAAGAATGCATAGCGCTCGTTGGCACCGAAGCGGGAAGAACCGTCAATACGGGCAGAGGCGTTGAACAGATACTTGCGGTCGAAGTTGTAGCGTGCGCGACCGAAGTAGGAGAGGAAGCTGTAGTTGTCTTCAGAGCTGGTACCACCCGTGATAACTGCTGCACTGGCAAGTGTTTTCAGCCCGTCAGAGGGGAATTGTTCGCCCTGAACAGAGGTGCGGTTGCTGGTACTTTTGAAGTATTCTGTTCCGAGGTCGAGCCCGAGGTCATGTGAATCGAACGCTTTGTTCCAGCGGAGAACGGCGTTGGTATTGTAGTCGGTGGCACCGGCAAATACAGACTGGCCGTAGCCTTTGGAGTCGTTACCGGTGTCGGTACGTTCGCCGAAGCGAGCTTCGTCGCGTACGTTGTACAGGTTGGCTGCAGCTTCTACGCGGAGAGCCAGATTTTCTGTGAAGCTGTAGTCACCGTAGGCATTAGCCAGCGTACGGTTGCTGAATACTTTGCGGGTAGCGTCTTCCACATCAATCAGACCATTGTAATAGGTGGTTACCGGACGATCGTTGAGCAATCCGTCTTCGTCGCGAAGCGGGGTGATGGGAGCCAGTGCCACGAGCTGCATGGGTGTGGAGAAGGCATTGTCGTCGGAAACGGTACGGGTGTCAGTACGTGTTACCGCCAGGTTTACACCTACTTTCAGTTTGTCGGTTGCGTCGAAGTCGAGGTTCATGCGGGCTCCGTCTTTCGACAGGTGGTTACCCACCAGGATACCCTCGTTGAAGCCGGCGTTGGCGCTCACGTAGTAGCGTACCTTGTCGGTTCCACCAGACAGAGAAAGTTGCGTGTTGTAGATAGAGGCATCCTGAAATGCTTCATCCTGCCAGTTGGTCTTGTCAATGGCCTGCATCCAGTCATCGTTGTAACCGGAATAACGGCGGAAGCGGCCTTTTACAAAGGTTGTCCAGGAGTATGACTCGTCGTAAGCAACGCCTTCGAGATCGTCGGAGTTATTGGCGGCTTCGGTGAACAGTTCGATAAATTCCTGAGAGTTCAGAAATTCGCGCTTGCGCGTAGGTTTGCTGAATCCGTACTGCATATCGAGTTCGATCTGGCTCTTGCCGGAGCGACCTGACTTGGTGGTAATAAGTACTACACCATTGGAACCGCGGGAACCGTAAATTGCCTTGGCAGAGGCATCTTTCAGTACCTCAATTGACTCAATATCGTTGAAGTTGAGGTCGGCGAGCGGATTCATCGGAGCACCGAATGTGTTGCGGGCATCCTTGGCGAGCGGAATGCCGTCCACCACAAACAGTGGCTCGGTACCGGCATTGATAGATCCGACACCGCGCACACGCACGCGCGCAGCAGCACCTACCTTTCCGTTTACACTTTCAATGTTCACACCGGCAGCCTGACCCTGCATGGCCTGCTCAACGGATACTACCGGCATGCCTTTTACATTTTCGTTGGTCAGTTTGGCAATATTGCCGGTGAGGGTACTGCGAATCTGTTTGCCATAGCCGATTACAACGACTTCGTCAATCAGTTGCTCGTTCTCTCCCAGCACCACATTGAGTGTGGAGGCGGATCCCACTGCTGCCTCCTGTGAGGAGTATCCAGTGTAAGACACAACCAGAACAGCACTGTTGTCCTGTACCTTTACAGAAAACATGCCGTTGATGTCGGTAATGGTGCCGACTTTGGTATTCTTGACGGTTACGGAAGCCCCGATGAGCGGCTCGCCGGCTTTGTCGGTTACCTTGCCCGCCACTGTCCGTTGTGCAAAAGCGCCAACAACCATGACCAGACAAAGTAATGCCGTGGTAAAGAAATGCTTCATGATAGAGATGGTTTAGAATAGAAATTTGAGCTTGCTTCGGATTCTCCGAAAGGGCGCGCTAAAATAGTTCATTTTGTCATGATGCAGTCAATTTGCGGCAATATTTTGAATCAATGGCTGATTTTAGAATCACAGTTGCGTATTTTCAGCCATTGCCATACCCGCCAGGTACCCGCCCGTCCAGGCTGCCTGAAAGTTGAACCCGCCTGTAATGGCATCTATATCCAGTATTTCACCGGCCATAAAAAGTCCGGGACAAATCCTGCTTTCAAATGTGCTGAAATTGACTTCCCGGAGGGAAACGCCGCCTGCAGTCACAAACTCGTCTTTGTTGGTGCTCTTCCCGGTTATCTGGAAACGGGCGCAGGCGATTTGTCCGTACAGCTGCTGTGCCAGTGCTTTGTCGAGGTCGGCCCAGCGCTTCTGTGAATCTATGCCCGCAGCCTCCGTCAGGCGCTGCCACAGGCGCGCAGGTATGCCCTCCTGCGTATGAGAGGTAACCGTTTTTTTCCCATTGTGTTGCCGGTGATGCGCAAACCACTCATCAAATCCTCCGGGGTCTGCCGAAAACCGTATTTCCAGCTGAAATTTGTAATCCATCTCCCGGAATTCACGGGCTCCCCAGGCTGAAAGCCGAAGTGCCGCTGGTCCGCTGAGACCCCAGTGTGTAATCAAAAGGGGGCCTTCCGAGGTCAGCCGCGTACCCGGCACACGGAGGCGAGCGCGCTGCACGGAAACCCCCGACAGGTCGCGGAGCCGCGTGTCCCTGGTATTAAAGGTGAAAAGAGAGGGTACCGGCGTGACGATGGTGTGCCCCAGTCCGGCCAGTACTTCCCACATGGATGTACTGCTGCCGGCGGCCACCATAACCTGATCAAAAGTCTGATCATCGAGTTGCCAGCGACTATCGGGCCGACGGCTGATTTTTTCTATCCTCGAGGAGGTGTGGACTTTCACTCCAGCGTCGTGGGCCGCCCGGCTCAGACAGTCAATGATGGTTTGGGAACTGTCGGTAACCGGAAACATGCGGCCGTCTGACTCGGTTTTCAGTTGCACTCCCCGACTGGAGAACCACTGTACAGTGTCTTCCGGGCCAAACCGGGAGAAGGGGCCGATGAGTTCACGCGAACCCCTGGGATAGTTTTTTGTCAGTTCCCGCGCATCAAAGCAGTGATGGGTTACGTTACAGCGTCCGCCGCCGCTGATACGTACCTTCTCAAGCACCGTTTTGCCTCGTTCAAATATGTGCACCTCGTTCCCGGGACTTGCCTCCGCACAAGTGATGGCGGCAAAAAATCCGGCAGCACCTCCGCCAATAATCGCTGTTTTCATAGGATAATTCTGATCTGTTTCAAATCGAAAGACTCCAGAGCTTCTGTCTCTACCAGCAGCATGCCGGATTCTCCGACACCGCGTATAACACCACTGAAATGCTCGCCGTCAGGTAATCTTTCAAATTCCGAAAGGATATCTTTCCTGTACAAAGTTTGCTCGTAAGCGGCCTTGACAGCTCTCCCTGCACCCGATTTCAATTGAAGATACCGCCGTTCGAGTGCCCCGAACAGTTGCAAGGCTGCCATATCGGTATCGTAACCTGTACCCGATACCAGCGCCAGTGATGCCGGATTGGGTAGCGCCGGATCAAATACCAGTTGATTCACATTCAGGCCAATACCCACGACAGAACTTTGTATCTGGCCAGATGAGAGGCTGTTTTTAATCAGAATGCCGGCAACTTTCCGGTCCCCCTCGTACAAGTCGTTGGGCCACTTAACCGACCACCGACCGCCTGGATACAGGGACCGGGCCGTATCGTGAAGCGCCAGAGCCACAGCCATACTCAAGTCAAACTGACGCTCCACGGGAAGCCATGCAGGGTAGAGTATGACACTGACAAGCAGGTTCTGGCCAGCGGCGCTCAGCCATTTACTGCCAAATTGACCGTGTCCCGCTGTCTGGTTGTCAGCCCTGACCACCGTTCCCTCGGGTGGCCTGCTTTTTGACACCAGTTCAGCAGCCAAATCGTTCGTGGACGGCAGTTCAGGAAACCGATGGTAAACTTTTCCTATGAAAAGATTGTTTGACATACGTTTTTCATGCGCAAATGATCAGATAGGGTCGGCAAAAATACCTTACTTTTGCAGTCCTGTATTATCAAAATAACATCACGACATTGACAACCACAACAGCCCGCCGCGCAAACAGAATATCTTCAGAGCAACTCAACCACGCGATTGTTGAGGGTATCAGGGATAAAAAAGGCAAAAAGATTGTTCAACTGGATTTGCGCAATCTCGGCGACGCACCCGCAGATTTCTTTATTATCTGCGAAGGCGACTCCAATACACACGTTAAAGCCATTTCAGACAGTATCCGCAAGAAGGTGCAGGAAGAAATGCAACAGTCACCAGCGCATATAGAAGGCAGCTCCAACTCCAAATGGGTACTGATGGACTACTTCAACACCGTGGTACATGTTTTTTATCCGGAAACCCGTGAATTCTATGAACTGGAAAACCTCTGGAGCGATGCCGGGGTAACCGAGTTCGCCGAAATCTAATACAAAAGAAAATGGAACAGGAAAATAAAAGGCGCGACGATGACCAGCGCAATCAGGAAGGCGGAGAGGGTATGCCCCGATTCAATTTCATGTGGATTTACATCCTCATCGGCCTTGGCATACTCGCCCTGCAGGTAACTCGTTTCTCGGGGGCGTCCAAAACTGCTACCTGGGCCGATTTCGAACGGTGGGCCCGGAAAAGCCATGTCCAGCGTCTGGTGGTCGTTAACGACAAGGAAGCCTATATCTATATTATTCCGGATTCGCTGCTCAGCAGCAAGGAGCATGAGGGTATCAAGCCTGTCAAAAAAACACTGCTGAGCGCCGATCAGCCCAACTATGTCATGAATATTGGCAAACTTGAGGTTCTCGAGCCAAAAATGACCAGGCTCAACGAGGTGCTCACCAAGGAAAAGAAAGCTATTGTAACGATCGAGTACGACCAGCGCACCAATTGGAGTGCCGTACTCGTCACGTATGGTCTGCCTCTCCTGCTCTTCATCGGCCTCTGGGTGCTGGTGTTGCGCCGCGTGGGCGGCGGTGCCGGCGGCCCGGGCGGACAAATCTTCAATATCGGCAAATCCAAAGCCACTCTGTTCGATAACAATGCCAGAGTTAATATCACTTTCGCCGACGTGGCAGGCCTTGATGAAGCCAAAGAGGAGGTGATGGAAGTAGTTGATTTTCTTAAAAATCCGAAAAAATATACCACGCTCGGCGGTAAAATCCCCAAAGGAGTACTGCTGGTTGGCCCTCCGGGTACCGGTAAAACGCTGCTTGCAAAAGCAGTGGCAGGCGAAGCCGGTGTTCCCTTCTTTTCTATCTCCGGCTCCGACTTCGTCGAAATGTTCGTGGGCGTAGGCGCATCACGTGTACGCGATCTGTTCCGTCAGGCACGTGAAAAAGCACCCTGTATTATCTTTATTGATGAAATTGATGCCATAGGCCGCGCACGCGGACGCGGTGCCGTACAGGGAGGCAATGATGAACGCGAGAATACGCTCAATCAGCTGCTCGTCGAAATGGACGGTTTCCCAACCGACAAAGGTGTTATCCTGATGGCAGCCACCAACCGCCCGGATATTCTTGACCAGGCACTTTTGAGACCCGGCCGCTTCGATCGCCAGATTGGTATTGACCGCCCCGACCTGAAAGGACGTGAGCAGATATTCCGTGTGCATATCAAAAATATCAAGGTGTCACCGGAGGTCACTCCCGGTACACTGGCCGAAATGACCCCGGGTTTCGTGGGCGCAGATATTGCCAATGTGTGCAACGAGGCTGCTCTCATCGCCGCCCGCCGGGATAAAACAGCCATTGATCTCGACGATTTCAACTA
>JBEGNB010000066.1:0-4542 GCA_041182785.1 Bacteroidota bacterium | reverse complement strand
TAATCAACGACTCCGAACACGGAAAGACTGCCTGGAATATTTGCCTAGAACTGGCCGCAAACGGTTTGCTGGCAAAGCCCACGCACGGCAACATCATCCGCTTCGCCCCGCCCCTTGTTATTAATGAAGCCCAGATGGACGACTGCTGCTCTATCATTGAACAGGTTTGCATGAAATTTGAGCTCCACTGATGGCCTGATTCTGCGATTTTGCCTGTGTGGTCGGGCAAATGACCGGAGATAAAATCTTTGTGAAATTTTTTTTGACAGAAACTTGTCTGACTCATTTCAACGCTATTATCTTTGCGGTCACAAATCGCGGAAGTAGCTCAGTTGGTAGAGCGCAACCTTGCCAAGGTTGAAGTCGCGAGTTCGAGTCTCGTTTTCCGCTCACTTTCAAAACCCGGTTCTTCTCAGAAGACCGGGTTTTTTTCTTTCAGTCTCCTCCTGCACTTTCGCGTATTCTTCACTGACATTTTGTCACATCCCGATTTTTGCGTACCTTTGCAGCCGTTTCAGGTTTAACCAACACACTTTCGTAACAATTCATGTACGATTCAAATCCAACCCTGGAGGGTATAAAAACCATAGACGAGTCCAAACAGGGCAGCGTCTTTTTCAAGGAGCACAACGCACATGGCAAATCGCCCGGTCTGAAGCACTTCTACATTGAAAGCTACGGATGTCAGATGAATTTCAGCGACTCCGAAATCGTAGCCAGTATTCTTGGCGAGGTCGGTTATGCACCCACCCGAAATATGGAGGAAAGTGACCTGATTCTCATCAACACTTGCTCTATTCGTGAAAAAGCCGAAGAAACCGTCCGGAAACGCCTGAAAACCTTCGAACAGGTTAAATCTTCCAAACCGGAACTCAAGGTTGGGGTGCTGGGTTGTATGGCCGAACGCCTCAAGAAGAAATGGCTCGAAGAGGAAAAGCTGGTTGATCTGGTGGTAGGCCCGGATGCCTATCGCGATCTGCCGAACCTGATCGGCGCGGCCGAAGAGGGCAATCGAATGGTAAACGTTCTGCTCAGCCGCGAAGAAACTTATGCCGATATCAGCCCGGTCAGGCTGGAGACAAACGGAGTAACCGCATTTATCTCCATTATGCGCGGCTGCGACAACATGTGCTCTTTCTGTGTGGTACCGTTCACACGCGGGCGCGAGCGCTCACGTGACCCCTTCAGTATTGTTGCCGAAGCTCGCGACCTGTTTGAGCGTGGCTACCGCGAGGTAACCCTGCTTGGCCAGAATGTGGACTCCTACAAGTGGGACAACCCGGAAACCGGTGAACATACCGATTTCGCCGACCTCCTGGAAATGACCGCACTTGTCCACGCCGACCTGCGCGTTCGTTTCAGTACGAGTCACCCCAAGGATATGACCGACAAGGTGCTGCATACCATGGCCCGTTACGATAATATCTGCGAGTATATTCACCTGCCGGTTCAGTCAGGCAACTCCCGTGTACTGGATCTGATGAACCGCACGTACGACAGGGAATGGTACATGGAGCGAATAGACAGTATCCGCAGGATACTTCCCGAAGCCGCTGTGTCAAGCGATATCATTACCGGATTTTGTACCGAAACGGAAGAAGAACACCAGGATACACTCTCTATTATGGAGTACGCCAATTTTTCCATGTCGTACATGTTCGCCTATTCGGAACGCCCGGGTACACTGGCGGCCAGAAAATATGCCGATGATATACCCGAGGATGTAAAAAAACGCAGGCTTAACGAGGTTATCAGACTGCAGACGGCACTGGCTCACCGAAACAATCAACTTGACATAGGTAAAACTTTCAAGGTGCTGGTTGAACGCGACTCCAGCCGTTCCAGTGCCGACCACTGCGGCCGCAATTCTCAGAACAAAATGTGTGTGTTCCCCAAAAAGGAAGGCGTGAAACCGGGCGATTATGTAATGGTCAGGATTCATGATGCTACCAGCGCTACCCTGCTGGGGCAAATAGTCTAAGCCAGGCTCCTAACTCAAACAACTAAAGTCCGTAACAACAGTGGCAAATAACCTGCAAGCAATAAAAGCCCGATTTGGAATTATTGGAGCATCCAGACTGCTCGATTCTGCCATTGAAACAGCAATCAGGGTGGCGCCAACCGACCTCACTGTATGTATATTCGGCGAAAGTGGCGTGGGCAAGGAAGCCTTCTCCAAAATTATTCACGGACTGTCCACGCGAAAACACAACGATTTTATAGCCGTCAACTGCGGTGCAATACCGGAAGGAACGATCAACTCCGAACTTTTCGGCCATGAAAAAGGGTCATTCACCGGCGCCTCGGCCGACAGAAAAGGTTATTTTGAAACAGTTAATGGTGGCACCATCTTCCTCGATGAAATTGCCGAAATGCCTCTTGATACTCAGGCATTGCTCCTGAGGGTACTCGAATCGGGTGAATTCATACGTGTGGGCGCGAGCAAGGTGCAAAAAACGGATGTAAGGGTAGTCGCAGCCACCAATGTTGATTTGCAGGAGAGGGTACAAAAAGGGAAATTCAGGGAAGACCTCTATTATCGCCTCAACACGGTGCCTATTAAAGTTCCATCGCTCCAGGAACGGAGAGAAGACATCACCCTCCTTTTCAGAAAATTTGCCCATGATTTCGCTGAAAAATACCGGATGCAGTCCGTGAAGCTCGATGAACGGGCCGAACTGGCGCTCGAAAACTACCGCTGGCCCGGCAATATCCGGGAACTGAAAAATGTGGCCGAACAACTGTCTGTCCTCTCGGAAGATCGCCTGATAACGGCCCAGCACCTGCAGCAAAACATGCCGCAGCTTTTCAGCAGACATCTGCCAGTGGCAACCGGCAAATCCGCATCCGGCGGCGGTGATTATCAGGAACGCGAACTGCTCTACAAGTTCCTTTTTGACATGAAAAAGGATCTGAACGACCTGAAAAATATGTTTTACGAACTCGTTCAGCGAAATAATCTGCATATGCCGGACCTGAGCAACCTGCGAACGATGCCCCCGGCACTTCCGGTTTCGGGTTTCCAGCAAAGCGACCTGGAGGTTTCAAGGGAAACGTATCCTTCCAGCGATTATTACCAGCCCCAGCAAACAGAAAACAGCTCAAGGCCCATAATTATTGATCAGCAGCCCAGAAGCAATGCGTACAACCAGAGCGAGGAAGAGTATGCCCCGCTGGCCATGGAGGAAATTGAAAAGGAAGCTATAAAAAGAGCACTCTCCAAGTACAAAGGTCGCAGGAAAGAGGCTGCAGAAGAACTCAAAATATCCGAGAGGACACTCTACAGAAAGATAAAAGAATACGATTTGTAGCTCTTATTTGCCACAATTGCCTCCAGTGAGCTTGTAACCACTTCCGGTACGAATCGCACGCAACCCGTATGCCAGTTCCAGGGCACTCAAAACCTCCTCCAGCGGGGCATTGGTAAGAGGTGCTGTATGCAAACAAGTATTCAGTGCACTGTTTTCCAGTGTTATTTCCGCATGATAGAACTGCTCCAGATCTTCAACTACTTTCGACAGTGGGGTCGAAACAAATTCAAGCCCTCCGGTGTGCCATGAAAACTCGTTCATACTTGATGATTCCGAAATAGTCAGCCGTGCATCTTTTTTGCTGTAAACAGCCTTCTGACTGGCTGTCAGTACAGGGAAATCACCCCGTGTTGGTGAAAAACGCACCTTGCCCGATTTTACCAGTACACCAATATTGGCACCGGTCTGTGAAACATGAAATTCTGTTCCAAGTACTTCAACACATGCTCCATCTTCCAGCTCCACCCTGAATGGCCGAGCGGGATTGTGAGCTACTTCAAAGAAACCATCTCCTTTTAGCCTGACTTGTCGGAATGCGGAACCATCGTCTTCGGAATGGTATAGGAGTGAACTCCCATTTCTGAGCCAGACTACCGAACCGTCGGACAAATGCAACTCCTGATTTTCAGTTGTCGCCACGGTTGTCTGGTCAAAAACTTCCCCGGTTCCCTTTTCGCGGAATAACATCACTGAAATAATGAGCACAACAATCACGGCTGCCATTCTGCTTAAATAGTACAGGGGCCGCCTCACCGGAGAGGCTTTCATTGGCTTTCCTGTCTTTTCAAGAATACGTGCGAAAGCAGCATCTTTGTTGATATGCAGGGTCGGCTCAAAATTGCCTGATCGCTCCCATATCAAAGCGTAGTCACGAAAAGCAGACTCGTTACCTGAAGATAACAATCGCCACTTCTCAACAGCAGCGTACTCTTCAGGAGTGGCTCTCCCGGAAAAATAAGCCGCCAGCACAGCTTCTGTTACGGTAATTTGATTCTGATCCATCAGATTTTTGAAATTATTATTTCCGCTTTTCAGACAACAGTAGGAATAATAGCCCCTATCCGTCCGTCTATAACTTGAATGATTTGCCAACGCACGACAATTTGCAGGCGGTTCAGGTTGAATCTCTCAGGGATTCTCTCAGTAATTTCATCGCTTTGGTAATCTGGTTCTCAATCGTTTTCACCGAAATACCAAGTCGGTCTGCTATCTCCTTGTGAGAAAGATCCTC